>JBATNB010000100.1:0-8708 GCA_049290135.1 Rhizobiaceae bacterium | reverse complement strand
GGAGATGGCGATCACTTCCCACGGCTCGTTGAGCGCCAGCGCCAGCATGCGGCCGGCCGGCGCGCGCACCGCGCCGTCATGCTTGTCGGCATGGGACGCCCAGCGGATGACGCGGGCAATGGACGCGTCCACCTCGGCCCGCGCCTCGGCCGGCGTGGCGCCCATGGCGACGAGCGAACGGACGAAATCGCCGGCGCGCGCCTCGAAATTCTCGGCCAGGAACCACAGCACCTGGGCGCGGTTGTATCCGGTGGCCTCCGACCAGCCCTCCGCCTTGCGCGCGGCCTCCACGGCGTTGCGGATGTCCTTGCGGTTGCCGAACGGCGCCTCGCCGACGACCCGCCCGCGAGCATCGGCGACCGGATAGGAGTAGCCCGAATCCGGCCGGACCTGCTTGCCGCCGACATAGAGCTTCAGCGTGCGGTCGAGACCATCGCCGGCCGGGCCGGCGATCGCCGGCAGGGGTGCTGCGACCTTGCGGGCGGACGGCGCGGGCTTCAGACCCTTCGTCCAGGCCGGAACGAGATATTCGTACATGCCTTCGCGGCCGCCCTCGCGGCCGAAGCCGGACTCCTTGTAGCCGCCGAACCCGGCCGAAGCATCGAACTGGTTGGTGGAATTGATCCACACCACGCCGGCCTTGAGGCGACGGGCAGTGTCGAAGGCGGTGTCGAGGTCCTGCGACCAGATGGACGCCGCCAGGCCGTAGCGGGAATTGTTGGCAAGCGCCACGGCCTCGCCCGGCGTGCGGAAGGTCATGGCGGCCAGCACCGGCCCGAACACTTCCTCCTGCACGATGGCCGACGCCGGCTCGACGCCGGTGAACAGCGTCGGTGGATAGAAGCAACCCCTGGCCTGGGATCCCTGCCCGATCTCGCCGGCCCAGCTCGGCTGCCACATCCGGCCGCCCTCGGCCACGGCGCGTTCGACGCGGGCGCGGATCGATTCGACCTGGACCGGGGCCACTACGGCGCCCATGTCGACCGACTTGTCGAGCGGATCGCCGACGCGCAGCGTTTCCATGCGCGCCCGCAGCCGCGCGTAGAACCGGTCGGCCACGCCCTCCTGCACGAGCGCGCGCGAGCCGGCGCAGCATACTTCACCCTGGTTGAACCAGATGGCGTCGACCACGCCCTCGACCGCCGCGTCAAGGTCGGCATTGTCGAAGACGATGAACGGCGACTTGCCGCCAAGCTCGAGCGTCAGCTTCTTGCCGGTGCCGGCGGTCTGGCGCCGCAGGATGCGCCCGACATCGGTCGATCCGGTGAAGGCGATCTTGGACAGGCCGTCATGACCGGCGATGAGCGCGCCGGTGGCGCCGTCGCCGCTGAGCACGTTGAGCACGCCCTTCGGCAGGCCGGCCTCGGCGGCAAGCTCGGCGAAGGCCAGGGCGGACAGCGGCGTGTGCTCGGCCGATTTCAGCACCACGGTGCAACCGGCGGCGAGCGCGGGCGCCACCTTCCAGGCCAGCATCAGCAGCGGGAAGTTCCACGGGATGATCTGCCCGCAGACGCCGGCGGCGACATGGCCGGGAAACTCCGCCTCGAGCCGGGCGGCCCAGCCGGCGTGATAATGGAAATGGCGCGCCACCAGCGGCACGTCGATGTCGCGGGTCTCGCGGATCGGCTTGCCATTGTCGAGGGTTTCGAGCACGGCCATGAAGCGGGCGTGCTTCTGCACCTGGCGGGCGAGCGCATAGAGGTGGCGGGCGCGTTCAAGGCCCGGAAGCTTCGACCAGCGCGCATGCGCGCGCGTTGCCGCCGACACCGCCGCGTCGACCTCGGCCTTGCCTGCGCGGGCCACCGTGCCCAGCGTTTCCCCGGTTGCCGGGTTGATGACCGGGAAGCGGTCACCGCCGTCGGGCCGGAACGCACCGTCGATATAGTGGCCGAAACGGCCGCCGTGGCGTTCGAGCCAGGCGCGGACATGGGTGGCCTCCTCGGGAGCGAGGCCATAGTCCATGCTCTTCAGGATGGAACGGATCTCGGTCATCGCGATCAGCCTTTCACGCCATGCCGTGGCGGTCGGTCGAGGAGTAGCGGCCGGTGACAAAATGCTCCAGCTGGCGTTCGATGTCGGCCAGCAGCGCCGAGGCGCCCAGCCGGAACAGGCCGGGCGTGAGCCATGGGCCCCCGAGTTCCTCCTTCATCAGGATGAGGTAGGCGAGCGCGTCCTTGGCCTGGCGGATGCCGCCGGCCGGCTTGAACCCGATCCGGAAGCCGGTGCGCTCGCCATAGTCGCGCAGCGCCCGCGCCATGACCAGGCTGACCGGCAACGTCGCGTTCACCGCCTCAGTGCCGGTCGAGGTCTTGATGAAATCCGCCCCGGCCTGCATGGCGACCATCGAGGCGCGATAGACGCTGGTCAGCGTCTTCAGTTCGCCGGTGGCAAGAATGGCCTTCATGTGCGCCGGGCCGCAGGCTTCGCGCATGGCCGCGACCTCGTCGTGCAGGGCAGCCCAATCGCCGGTGAGCACCTGGGCGCGGTGGATGACGATGTCGATCTCGTCGGCGCCATCGCCGACGGCCATGCGGATTTCCTCCAGGCGCGTCTTCAACGGCGTCAGCCCGGCGGGAAAGCCGGTGGCGACGGAGGCAACGGGGACCGCCGATCCGCGCAGCGCGGCCACGGCGTGGCGCACCATCGCGGGATAGACGCAGACCGCCCCGGTTTTCAGGTCATAGTTGGCCAGGCCGAGGGCGGCCTTCAAATCGTCGCGCAGCGGATTGCGCGCCTTGGCGCACAGGCGCTGAACCCGGCCGGGCGTGTCGTCGCCGGCAAGCGTGGTCAGGTCCATGCATTCGATAGCGCGCACCAGCCAGGCGGCCTGGTGGGCCTTCTTGACCGACCGGCGCGTCGTCAGCGTCTGCGCCCGGCGCTCGGCGGCCGAAAGATTGACCTCGACGGCGTCAAACCAGCCGGTCGCAAGCGGCATGACGGCGTTGCGCGCATGGTCCGGCGCAACGACGACCAGCGATCCGCCCGATACCGGTTCGGCGACCTTGCCTTTCGCGCCGGTCCGCGGTCTGGCGCTCACACCATGCCCCCGATGGCGGCGGTGAGGATGGCGGCAAGGCGGCGGCCACCCAGCGGCGCCATGTCCTTGGTTTCCTGGTGCGACAACTCGCCCCCGGTCATGCCGGCGGCATAGTTGGTGATGACGGAGGCCGCGGCGACCTTGAGGCCGTGAAACCGCGCCAGGATCACTTCCGGGACGGTCGACATGCCCACGGCGTTCGCCCCGACCAGGCGCGCCATGCGGATTTCGGCCGGCGTCTCGAAGGACGGGCCGGAGAACCACATGTAGACGCCTTCGTGCAGCTTCTCGCCGATCGTCGCGGCGGCGTTGCGCATCGCATCGCGCATGTCGCGGTCATAGGCTTCCGTCAGGCCGACGAAACGGGCGTCGCTCGGCTCGCCGAACAGCGGGTTGGAGCCGGAGAAATTGATGTGGTCGGTGATGAGCATCACCGAGCCCGGTCCCATGGCCTCGTCGACCGATCCGGCGGCATTGGTGAGCACGAGATGCGTGACGCCGATGCCGGCCAGCGCCTCGATCGCCGGACGCATGGCCGCGGCATTGCCCTGTTCGTAATAATGGGCGCGCCCCGACAGCATCATTACCGGGACGCCGCCAAAGCGGCCGGCCACCACTTCCTTGGCATGGCCGGTGACGCCGCCGGCGGGAAAGCCCGGCAGGTCGCCATAGGGGATGTGCACGGCGTCCTCGACCTCGCCGGCAAGCGTGCCGAGGCCGGACCCCAGCACCAGCGCGATCTTCGGCTCCAGCCCGCGCAGCCGCTCCACGAGCACGTCCACCGCCCTTGTCGTCACAGCAGTGCCTCCGCCTTGAAGGCGCGCGGCAGCAGGTCGTGCATCGACACGGTCTGCCGGTTGCCGGCGCGGTCATAGAGATGAACCCGGGTCGCCGCGTGGGCGAACTCGGCGAGCCGCTGGCGGCAACCGCCGCAGGGCGTGATGAAGTCGAGCTTCTCGGCCACCACCGCCACATCGTCGATGCGCCCGCCTCCGCCCATGACGAAGTGCGACAGCGCGGTCGTCTCGGCGCACCAGCCTTCCGGGTATGAGGCGTTCTCGATGTTGGCGCCGGCGAAGACCCGGCCGTCGTCGGTGCGGATCGCGGCGCCGACCGGGAATTGCGAATAGGGGGCGTGCGCCCGCGCCATGGCGGCGTTCGCGGCCTTGAACAGGTCGTCGCTCATCAGCGTTCCTTCACATAGGCGACGCCACCGGCCTTCGGCGGGATGGCCTTGCCGATGAAGCCGGCCAGAAGGATGACGGTGAGGATGTAGGGCGAGGCGGTAATGGCCTGCACCGGCACTTCCCAGCCGATGCCGGGAATGCGGGCGCCCTGCATCGGGATGGCGAGGGCCTCGAGGAAGCCGAACAGCAGGCACGCGCCGAGCGCGCCGACCGGATGCCATTTGGCGAAGATCAGCGCGGCGAGCGCGATGAAGCCGCGGCCGGCCGACATGTTGGGGGCGAAGTTGGCCGACTGGGCGATGGCGAGATAGGCGCCGGCGAGACCGGAGAAGACCCCGCAGATGACAACGCCGGAGTAGCGCAGCCGCGTTACCGAGATGCCGGCGGTATCGACGGCCGCCGGATTCTCGCCGACCGCGCGCAGGCGCAGGCCGAAGCGCGTGCGGAACAGCACCCACCAGGTGAACGGCACGGCGAGGAAGGCGATGTAGACCAGGATGGAATGGCCGGAGATGATGCCGGAATAGATGTTGCCCAGGAGCGGCACGTCCTTCACCGCGTCGGCGCCGGGCAGGGTGATGGCGGTGAAGCGCGCGTCATTGCCCAGTTGCGGCGTCTTGCCGCCCTGGCCGTACCAGGCCTTGCCGACCAGGGCGGTCAGGCCGGCGGCGAGGAAATTGATGGCCACGCCCGAGACGATCTGGTTGCCGCGCTGCGTGATGGAGGCAAAGCCGTGCAGCAGCGAGAACACGATGCCGGTCACGATGGCGGAGCCGAGGCCGAGCCAGGGCGATCCGGTGTGCCAAGCCACCGCCCCAGCGGCGAAGGCGGCGAACAGCATCTTGCCCTCGATGCCGATGTCGAACACGCCGGAGCGCTCCGAGTACAGGCCGCCAAGGCACGCCAGCAGGATCGGCGCGGTCAGCCGGATGGCCGAATCGAGGATGGAAAAGATGATGCCGAGGTCCATCATGCGGACTCCTTGACGGGTTTCGGCGCCGGCACGACGAAGTACATCGTCGGGCGGAACAGGTTCTCCAGCGCACCGGCGAACAGGATGACGAGCGCCTGGATGACGAGGATCATGTCGCGCGAGATCGCCGGGATGGCGAACGACAGCTCCGCCCCGCCCTGGTAGAGAACGCCGAACAGCAGCGCGGAAAGCACGACGCCGACGGGATGCGACCGGCCCATCAGCGCCACGGCGATGCCGACGAAGCCGGCGCCGGCGACGAAGTCGATGTCGAGCTTGTGCACGTTGCCCATCATGTTGTTGACCGCCATCATGCCGGCCAGGCCGCCGGAGACCAGCATGGTCAGGATGGTGACGCGGACGGCCGAGATGCCGGCATAGGTGGCCGCGGTCGGGCTGAAGCCGAAGGTGCGCATCTCGTAGCCGAACTTGGTGCGCCAGATCAGCTTCCAGACCCCCCAGGCGGCCACGAGCGCCAGGATGAAGGTCAAATTGGCGGGCGCCGACCCGACGGGGTATCCCATCGCCTTCAGGATCTTGCCGAATTGCGGGATCTGCCCGCCGGCCTCGAACAGCCTCGTCGCCGGGGCCATGGAGCTCAACGGCTTCAGCCATTTGACCAGGAGGTAGACCATCAGCGAGGCGGCGATGAAATTGAACATGATGGTGGTGATGACGATGTGGCTGCCGCGCGTGGCCTGGAGCCAGGCGGGGATCAGCGCCCAGGCGGCGCCGAACAGCGCGGCGGCGGCGATGGCCAGCGGCGCCACGACGTACCAGGGCAGATAGCGGTCGAGCATCAGGCACACCAGGGCGACGCCGAGACCGCCGAAATAGGCCTGGCCCTCGCCGCCGATGTTAAACATGCCGGAATGGAAGGCGACGGCAACGGCGAGCCCGGTGAAGATGAAGCTCGTGGCGTAGAACAGCGTATAGAACAGGTTGTTGAGCGAGCCGATCGCGCCGTCGATGAGAATGGCCATGGCGCTCGCCGGGTTCTCGCCGATGAGGGCGACGACGACGCCGGCCACGACAAACCCGGCCGCGACATTGATGAGCGGCATCAGTCCGTATTCCGCCCAGCCGGGAAGCTTCGCGTAGGGGACAGCCATGATCTACTCCGCCGCTTCTTTTTGCTCGATGCCGGCCATGAGCAGGCCGATCTCGCCCTCGTCCGTCTCCGGCGGCACCTCGCCGACGATCCGCCCGGCGAACATGACCAGCACCCGGTCGGCGACGGAGCGGATTTCGTCCAGTTCCACCGAAACCAGCAGGATGGCCTTGCCGCGATCGCGCAACGCGATGAGCTGCTTGTGGATGAATTCGATGGCGCCGATGTCGACGCCGCGCGTCGGCTGCCCGACGAGAAGCAGCGCCGGCTCACGGTCCATCTCGCGCGCCAGCACGATCTTCTGCTGGTTGCCGCCGGAGAAATTGGCGGTCCTGAGCTTCTCGTTCTGCGGCCGCACGTCGAACTTGTCGTTCTTGCGGCGGGCGTCGGCGCGCACCAGGTCAGGATCGAGGTTGAAGCGCTTTCCCCAGGAGTCCTGCCGGTGATAGCCGAGAATCAGGTTCTCGCTTTCCTCGAACTGCAGCACCAGCCCCATGTGATGGCGGTCTTCCGGCACATGGCCGACGCCGCGCTCGCGCATGCGCGCCGGATCGGCCTCGACTGACGGATCGATGGTCTCGCCGTTGAGCACGATGCGGCCGGACTTGGCCCGGCGGATGCCCGACAGTGTTTCCAGGAGTTCGGACTGGCCGTTGCCCGACACGCCGGCAATGCCGACGATCTCGCCGTCGCGCACGGAAAAGGACACGTCGTTGACGCGCGCCACGCCCCACTCGTCGAGGACCGTCAGGTGCTCGACCCGCATCCGCTCCTCGCCCGGTTTCGCCGAGCCGCGATCGACGTCGAGCAGCACGTGGCGGCCGACCATCTGTTCGGCGATCTCCTCCGGATTGGTCCTGGCCGTCTCCAGCGTCGCCACCATTTCGCCGCGCCGCATCACCGAGACGCGGTCGGTGATCGCCATGATCTCGCGCAGCTTGTGGGTGATGAGGATGACGGTCTTGCCCTGCTGTTTGAGCTGGCCAAGGATGCGGAAGAGGTGATCGGCCTCGGCCGGCGTGAGCACGCCGGTCGGTTCGTCGAGGATGAGGGTCTCGGCGCCGCGCGTCAGCGCCTTGAGGATTTCCACGCGCTGCTGCAGGCCGACCGGCAGATCCTCCACCAGCGCGTCGGGATCGACGTCGAGGCCGTAATCCTTCGACAGTTGCGCCAGGTGCTCGCGCGCCTTTTCCATGCCGCCCCGGAGCAGGCGGCCGCCTTCGACGCCGAGGATGACGTTTTCCAGCACGGTGAAATTCTCCACCAGCATGAAATGCTGATGGACCATGCCGATGCCGGCGGCGATGGCATCGTTCGGCGTGCGGATGTCGACCTTGCGGCCGGCGACCCGGATCTCGCCCTTGTCGGCATGATAGAAGCCGTAAAGGATCGACATCAGCGTCGACTTGCCGGCGCCGTTCTCGCCGACGATGCCGTGGATGGTGCCGTCCTCGACGGTAAGATTGATGTTCTTGTTGGCATGGACAGGGCCGAACCGCTTGTCGACGCCGACAAGTTCGATTGCTGGTTCTGCCATGTTCCGGACCCTCCCGCCCGTTTTTTGACCATCTGGTCAAAGATGCCTGCGCCTGTCAAGGCGGACCCGGCCACTCTCGACAATTCACCCGTGCGTTGTCAATTTGCCGTTGATGGTCAGCCCGCTTCCCCTCGCCCCCTTTCGCTTCGTCACGGCACCCCGCATCATGTTCGGGTCCGGCGAGGCGGGCCGGCTTGCCGCGCATGCCGGTCCGGCGGCGGGCGAGACGATCCTCGTGGTCACCGATCCGGGAATCCGCCGCCTCGGCCTTGCCGACCAAGCCATCGCCTCGCTCGAGGCGGCCGGGGCGCGGGTCCTGCTGTTCGACCAGGTGGAACCCGACCCGTCGCGGGCCACGCTTGACGCGGCGATCGACATGGCGCTGGCGGCCGGAGCGGTCCGCGTCATCGGGTTCGGCGGCGGTTCGTCGCTGGATGTCGCCAAGCTCGTCGCGCTGGTCGCGGGATCGGGCGAATCGCTCGACGACGCCTGGGGGGTCAGCAACGCCAGGGGCCCGCGCCTGCCGCTGACCCTGGTGCCGACGACGGCGGGAACGGGCTCGGAGGTGACGCCGGTCGCCATCATCACGGTCGGCGCGGAGGAAAAACGCGGCGTGTCGTCGCCGCTGCTGGTGCCGGACCTGGCCATTCTCGATCCGGCGCTCACCCTCGGCCTGCCGGCGCCGATCACCGCGGCGACCGGCATTGACGCCATGGTGCATGCCATCGAGGCGCATGTCTCGGCGAATGCCAACAACAATCCGGTGTCGCGGATGCTGGCGCGAGAGGCGTTGCGGCTGCTTGGCGCGAACATCGAGGCCGCGGTCGCCGATGGATCGGACGAGGAGGCGCGCGGCGCCATGC
>JBATNB010000099.1:0-4303 GCA_049290135.1 Rhizobiaceae bacterium | reverse complement strand
CGGTCGCCGGGTTCCTGGCCGGCGGAAAATGACCGGGGCGGCGGGCGGCGCAAGCGGGGCAGGGGCATTCTCGCCGTTCGAGCGCATGGTCGCGTGGCGTTACCTGCGTGCCCGCCGCGCCGAGAAGTTCATCTCGGTGATCGCCGGCATTTCCTTCGTCGGCATCATGCTGGGCGTGGCCACGCTCATCATCGTCATGGCGGTGATGAACGGCTTCCGCCAGGAACTGTTCTCCCGCATCCTCGGCGTGTCCGGCCATGTCGTGGTCGAGGCCACCGACCAGCCGCTCGGCGACTATGCCGACCTTTCCGCCCTGTTCTCCACCATTCCCGGCGTGCGGGTCGCCATGCCGTTCGTCGAGGGCGAGGCGCTGGCGTCGGGCCGGACAGGGGCCGGCAACGGCGTGCTGGTGCGCGGCATCCGCGAGTCCGACTTCCGCCAGCTTGAATTCGTCGCCGGCAATTTTCGTCAGGGCGGCCTCGATGGCTTCGATTCCGGCGAGGGCGCGGTCATCGGCCAGCGCCTGGCCGATCAGCTCGGCGTGCTGGCCGGCGACAGCGTGACGCTGGTTTCCCCGCCATCCTCCGCGTCCGAACTCGGAACGCCGCCGCAGGTGAAGGCCTACACGGTGGCCGCGATCTTCGCCGTCGGTGTCAGCGAATTCGATTCCGGTGTCGTCTTCCTGCCGCTTGCCGAGGCCCAGGCCTTCTTCGAGACCGGCGACGAGGCCGGTTCGATCGAACTGTTCGCCGACGATCCCTACGCCATCGACCCGATCCGCGCCTCGGTCGAGGAGACGGCCGGGCGCCCGCTGAAGATTTCGGACTGGCGCGAGCGCAACAAGACGTTCTTCGATGCGCTCGCGGTGGAGCGCAACGTGATGTTCATGGTGCTGGCGCTCATCGTGCTGGTCGCCGCGCTCAACATCGTGTCCGGCCTGGTGATGATGGTGAAGGAGAAGGGCGCCGACATCGGCATCCTGCGCACCATCGGCGCCACGCGGCAGGCGGTGCTGCGCGTGTTCGTCATGGCCGGATCCGCCATCGGCGTGGCCGGTACGCTTGCCGGCATCGCGCTCAGCGTGCTGGTGTGCTGGAACATCGGCGCCGTGCGCGCCGCGTTCGCCTGGTTCGGCAGCGGCGAATCGGCGACCGGCGAAATGGCGTTCCTGTCGCAGGTTCCCGCCGTCATCGATCCCGGCGAGCTGATCACGATCGTGGTGATGGCGCTGGTGCTGACGCTGCTGGCCGCGCTGTTGCCGGCCTGGCGCGCCGCCCGCCTCGATCCGGTGGAAGCCCTGCGAGGCACGCGATGAGCGCCCGAACGACAGCGCGCGACGGGGCCGGCCCGTTCTCGGCGTTCGAACGCCTGATCGCGTTCCGCTACCTGAAGCCGGGGCGCGAGGATGCATTTTTTTCGCTGATCGCGCTCATCGCCTTCCTCGGCATTGTCATCGGCGTGGCGACGCTGATCGTGGTGTCGGCCGTCTTCACCGGGTTCCGCGAGGAGCTCGTCACCCGGATCCTCGGCATGAACGGCCATATCGTCATCCAGGGCGTGGAAAGCCCGCTCGACGACTTCGCTCCCGTGGCGCAGCGGATCGAGACCGTCGATGGCGTGCGCATGGCGTTGCCGCTGGTGGAAGGCCAGGTGCTGGCCACGGGCAGCAAGGGGCCGGGCATCGGCGTGCTGCTGCGCGGCCTTCGCGGCGAGGATCTCGCCCGCCTCGACCTGGTGACCAAGACCGTGCAGGCGGGAAGCCTGCAGGGTTTTGCCGACGCCGAGAAGGTGGTCATCGGCCGCCGCATGGCCGACAGGCTCGGCCTGGACGTCGGCCAGTCGCTGACGCTGATTTCGCCGGAAGGCGACGTGACGCCGTTCGGAACCACGCCGCGCGTCAAGGCCTACCCGGTCGCCGCGATCTTCGAGGTGGGCATGGCCGACTATGATTCGTCCGTCGTGCTGATGCCGTTCGGCGAGGCGCAGCTCTACCTCAATGCCGAGGGCGTCGCCCACGCCATCGAGGTGTTCGTCGCCAATCCCGACCGCGTCGGCGACATGCAGGCGGCCATCGAGGAGGCGGCGGCAAGGCCGGTATTCCTCATCGACTGGCGCAGCCGCAACCGCACCTTCTTCGATGTGCTCGCCGTGCAGCGCAATGTCATCTCGATGGTGCTGAGCCTGATCGTGGTCATCGCGGCGCTCAACATCGTCTCGTCGCTGGTCATCCTGGTGAAGGACAAGGGCCGTGCGATTGCCATTCTGCGGACCGTCGGCGCCAGCCGCAATGCCATCCTGCGCATCTTCGTGCTGGCCGGGGCCTCGATCGGGGTCGTCGGCACGCTGGCCGGCATCGGGCTCGGCGCGGTGCTGTGTTCGCGCGTGGAGGATTTGCGCCGGTTCGTGTCCTGGCTCACCGGCACCGAACTGTTCAATCCGGAACTCTATTACCTGTCGAGCCTGCCCGCCCGGCTCGACTGGAACGAGATCGCCTGGGTCGCCGGCCTGGCGCTCGCGCTGTCGTTCCTGGCCACGCTGTTTCCCGCCTGGCGCGCCGCGCGCCTCGATCCCGTCGAAGCCCTGAGATACGAATGATGGCACCGGTCCTGCAACTCAAAGCCGTCGATCGCGCCTATGTCCAGGGCGACCGCACGCTCACCATCCTGTCCGGCGCGAGCTTCACGCTGGAACGCGGCGAAATGGTCGCGCTGGTCTCGCCATCGGGATCCGGCAAGTCGACCCTGCTGCATGCGGCGGGCCTGCTGGAACGGCCGGATGCCGGTGAGATCGTCATTGACGGGCGCGAATGCGGAAACCTTTCCGACGACGAGCGCACCGCGATCCGCCGCAACGACATCGGGTTCGTCTACCAGTTCCACCATTTGCTGCCGGAATTCACCGCGCTCGAAAACGTCATGATCCCGCAGATGGTGAAGGGCCTGGCGCGCGGCGAGGCCGAAACCCGCGCCCGCGAGCTTCTCGACTACATGAAGGTCGGCGCGCGGGCCTCGCACCGGCCCTCGCAACTGTCGGGCGGCGAACAGCAGCGTGTCGCCATCGCCCGCGCCGTTGCCAATGCGCCGCTGCTGCTTCTGGCCGACGAGCCGACCGGCAATCTCGATCCCTCGACCTCGGGCTATGTGTTCGAGGCGCTGGAGGCGCTGGTGCGCCAGTCCGGGCTTGCCGCGCTGATCGCCACCCACAACCACGCGCTGGCCGCGCGCATGGATCGCCGCGTGACGCTCGAGGACGGCAAGGTCCGCGCCATGCCCTGACGCCGGCGCCGGTTCAGCAGATCCTCGGGAGTTGCTCGCCGGCGATCCAGTCCACCACGCGGCTGCCGCCGAACATGGTGCGCATCGTCACCAGCCGGTTGGCATCCGCCGTCACCGTGCCGATGATGGCGGCGCGCCGGCCGCGCGGATGGGCCTGCATGACAGCGAGCAGGCGAGCGGCGTCGTCCGGCGCGCAAATGGCAATGAGCTTGCCCTCGTTGGCGATGTTGAGCGGATCGAGGCCCAGAAGCTCGCACGCCGCCACCACGTCGGCATCGAAGGGAATGGATGCTTCGTCGAGATCCATGCCGACCCCCGACTGGTGCGCGATCTCGTTGAGCGTGGCCGACAGCCCGCCACGCGTCGGATCGCGCATGACGCGGATTGCGGGCACGGCCGAAAACATGGCGCCGGCGAGATCGGCGAGCGGCTGGCAGTCGGAGACGATCTCGGTCTCGAATTCGAGGTTTTCGCGCTTCGACAGGATGGCCACGCCATGGTTGCCGAGCGGGCCGGACACAAGGATGGCATCCCCCGGCCGGGCGAGCGCGCCGGACGGACCGACGCCCTCGGGCTGCATGCCGAGCCCGGCCATGGCGATGAAGATGCCATCGGCCTTGCCGCGCTCGACCACCTTGGTATCGCCGGCGACGATCATGGCGCCGGCTTCGTGCGCCGTCGCCGCCATCGACGCGACGATGCGCTCGAGGTCCGACAGCGCAAATCCCTCTTCCAGGATGAAGGAGGCGGTCAGGTAGAGCGGCCGCGCGCCCATGACGGCGAGATCGTTGACCGTGCCGGCGACGGCGAGGCGGCCGATGTCGCCGCCCGGAAAGAACAGCGGCGAGACCACGTGGCCGTCGGTGGTCATGACCATGCGCCCGTCCATGCGCCCGAGCGCGGCCCCGTCGTCGCCCTGGTCGAGGAAGGGATTGGAGAAATGGCGGCGGAACAGGGTGGCGACCAACTGGTCGCCGGCCTTGCCGCCGGCGCCATGCGTGAGATCGATGCTGCGGCCGGGCCGGTCG
>JBATNB010000098.1:0-1989 GCA_049290135.1 Rhizobiaceae bacterium | reverse complement strand
CGAACTCGGTGCGCAGGCCGCCGAGCCTGGCCATGTCGTCGGCGAGCGCCGCCGACAGGCCCGACCGGCTCGAAGCCAGCTGGCGGGCATGCTCGGCGATGGCGTTGTCGACCATGCCGCGCTGCTCGGCGAGGCGGGACAGATCCTTCTCCAGCGCCAGCGCCAGTTCGGCGCGCGTCTCGATGAGGGCGCTCGAATGCTCGTCGCGCATCTCGCCGATGCGGGAGAGGTCCTTTTCCAGTTCCGCCGACAGCACGGTGCGCATGTCGGACAGGACCTTGGCGTGTTCGTCGCGCAGCGCGGCGATCCGGCCGAGATCGGTCTCGAGTTCACCGGCCAGTTCGGACCGGGTGCGGGCAAGCGTGTCGGTGTATTCGTTGCGCAACTGGCCGATGCGGGCCATGTCGTCGGCCAGCGCCGCGGACAGGCCGGTGCGGCTGGAGGTGAGGGCCCGCGTGTGCTCGGCAATGGCGTTGTCGACCATGGCGCGCTGCTCGGCCAGGCGCGACAGATCCTTTTCGAGCACACCGGACAGTTCGGTCCGGGTTTCCACCAGTGCGCCGGCATGCTCGCGCAGCGAGGCGTTGATTTCCTCGCGCATCGAGCCCAGGCGTTCCAGATCGGTCGAGATCGCGCTGGTCGTGACCTTGCGATTGGCGTCCATCGCCTGGACATGCTCGGCGAGCACGCGCTCGTAGTCCTGGCGTTCGGCTGCGAGTTTCGTCAGATCCTGGTCGAGGACCGCGGTGATCTGATCGCGGCTGCCGGCCAGGCGCGCGGAGAAATCGCCGGCGCGCGTTTCCAGCATGGCCGAAGTCGACATGACGATTTCGGCCATGTCGCCGCCGATGATGGCCTTGCCCTCGGTGACGGCCTGTTCGAGTTCGGCGCGTCCGGCGTGGAAGGCCTGGGCGATTTCGCGCGTACGGTCGGCAAGCGATTCGGAGATCTGGCGCGCGCGCGCCTCGAGCGCCGCGTTGAGCGCCCCGGTGGAGGCATCGACGGCTTCGGCGCGGGTCTGGAATTCGTTGATCAGCGACTGGCCGCGCTCGGCGAGCGTGCGCTCGATGCCGGCGAGGCGGTCGTCGAACTCGCGTGTCAGCGAATGGGTGGCCTCGCCCAGCAGCGACACCATGCCGGTTGCGCGGTCGTCCAGCATGTCCGACAGCGTCCGGGTGATCTGCTCGGCATTTTCCGACAGGCTGGCAATGCGGGTGTCGAGCAGGCTCGCGAAGGCTTCGCCGGAAGTCGAGATGCGGTTGGCCACCGCATCCATGCGCTTGTCGATCGACTGGTAGATCGCATCGCCGCTTTCGGAGAAGCGGCTGAGCAGCATGTCGCCGGATTCCGACAATTGGTTGGTCAGCACGCCCGAAGCTTCGATGACGTTCTGGCGGATGATGTCGGCGGCGGCGCCCATCTCCTCGCGCAGCAGTTCATGCGCGCCGGTGATGGACGAGCGCACGCGCTCGGCATGGGTGACGACGGCTTCGCGTTCCTGGCCAAGGCCGTCGACCAGCGAGCGGATGCGCACCTCGTTTTCGGTATAGGCGCGTTCGAGTTCGCTGACCTCGGAGTGGACCAGCGTTTCCAGTTCGGCGGCGCGCGCCAAAGTGCGCTCGATGCCTTCGCCCATGGCGCTGACTTCGCGGCGCACCGCCTGGCCGAGCGTGGCGACGCGATCCTGCGCCAGTGTTTCGGGCTCGGTCAGCCGCAGCGCGGCTTCCGTCATGGTGCGCGCGGCAAGCCGCAGGTCCTGCGCCCGGCGGGCCATGACGGCGAAAGCCCAGAACAGGGCGACGGGAAGGACGATGGCGATCAGGGCGAGGATCGCCCCGGGCGTGGCCAGGAGCGCGTCAAGCGAGGCGATCTCGCGCAGGGCCGGGCCGAGTACGCGGTCGGCAAGCAGCACGCCGCCGACGATCCAGGCGAGCGACAGCAGGAGCGTCGCCCAGTAGATCGTGCGCGGCGAACGGAGGTCGAACGCCG
>JBATNB010000097.1:0-9488 GCA_049290135.1 Rhizobiaceae bacterium | reverse complement strand
GGCGGCGCGTTTCGCGCTTTCGCACCCCGATGATTTCGCGCTCGGCACCGCGGCCAGCATCGCCGACCGCGCCGGCGTCCAGCCATCGACGCTGGTCCGGCTGGCGCGGCATTTCGGCTATGGCGGGTTTTCCGACCTGCAGGACGTGTTTCGCGACCGGCTGCGCACGCGGGCGTCGAGCTACGAGGAGCGGTTGCGCACCATCGAGGCCGGCGCCATGGGCCAGTCGTACGAGGGCGCGCTGCTCAACGGCTTCCTCGCGGCGGCAAGGCGGTCGGTCGATGCCCTGTCCTCGACCCTCGACGAGGGCAATTTTTCCAGATGCGTCAATGCGCTGGCCGAGGCGGAGACGCTCTACCTGCTGGCGCGGCGGCGATCCTATCCGCTGGTCGCACACATGGGCTACGCCTTCGCCTCGCTCGGCATCCGCGCCGTCACCCTTGCCACGGTGAACGGCATCGACGCCGAGATCGCACGGCTGGCAACGCCACGGGACGCGGCGATTGCCTGCTCGTTTTCCCCCTACGCGCGGGAGACCCTGGATCTTGCCGGCACGCTGGCGTCAAACGGCGTGGCGGTGGTGGGCATCACCGATTCGCCGCTGTCGCCGCTGGCGAGTCTGGCGACGCACTGGCTGGAGGTCGCAGAGCATGATTTCGCCGGCTTCCGTTCGCTTTCGGCCGGCATGGCGCTGGCCACCGCGCTTGCTGTCGCCATCGCCGAGCGGCGCCGGCTGAAGGGCCGGCTTGCCGCGTCGTCTTGACGATCTGTCTGTTTCGTATTGACACTAAAACAGAAGATATGTTTCATTTCTTCCGATGTGGCGACCGGTTTCGCCGGAGGATTCCATGAAAGTCCCGGACCTGGACGTGATCACGATCGGGCGCTCGTCGATCGACCTCTATGGCCAGCAGGTCGGCGGGCGCCTGGAGGACATGGCGTCGTTCGCCAAATATGTCGGCGGGTCGCCGACCAACATCGCGGTCGGCAGTGCCCGGCTCGGGCTGAAATCCGCGCTCATCACCCGCGTCGGCGACGAGCACATGGGCCGCTTCATCATCGAGCAGCTGGGCCGCGAGGGCGTGGAAACGGCCGGCATCGTCACCGATCCGGAACGGCTGACGGCGCTGGTCATCCTCGGCATCCGCGACCAGGAGCGGTTTCCGCTGATCTTCTATCGCGAGAACTGCGCCGACATGGCGCTGTGCGAGGATGACATCGATCCCGGCTTCATCGCCAGGGCACGGGCGATCTGCGCCACCGGAACGCATCTGTCGCATCCGCGGACCGAAGCCGCGGTGCTGAAGGCGCTGCGGCTTGCCCGCGAGACCGGCGCGCGGACGGCGCTCGACATCGACTATCGCCCCAACCTCTGGGGGCTGGCCGGCCACGGCGCGGGCGAAAGCCGGTTCATCGAATCGGCCAGCGTCACGGCCAAGCTGCAATCGACGCTCCACCTGTTCGACCTGATCGTCGGCACCGAGGAGGAATTCCATATCGCCGGCGGCACGACCGACACGATCGGGGCGCTGCGCCGCGTGCGTGGCCTCACCGCCGCGACGCTGGTCTGCAAGCGCGGCCCGATGGGCGCGGCGGCGTTCCCCGGCGCCATTCCCGACACGCTGGACGAGGGCGAGCGCGGCCCCGGCTTCGCCATCGAGGTCTTCAACGTGCTTGGCGCCGGCGACGGCTTCATGTCAGGCCTGCTCAAGGGCTGGCTGACCGACCGCGACTGGCCGACCGCGCTGTCCTATGCCAACGCCTGCGGCGCGTTTGCGGTGTCGCGGCACGGTTGCGCCCCGGCATACCCGTCATGGGAGGAATTGTCCTTCTTCCTCGCACGCGGCATCCGCAATCCGGCGCTGCGGCTGGACCGGGAACTCGAGCAGATCCACTGGTCCACCAACCGCGTCGGGGATTGGTCGACCATGCGCGTATTCGCCTTCGACCACCGCCTGCAGCTCGAGGCGATGGCCAGCCAGGCCGGCGCTCCGCCAGAACGCATCGGCGCCTTCAAGTCGCTCTGCCTCGACGCGGCGCTCGCCGTCGCCGACGGCCGGCCCGGCTACGGCATCCTGTGCGACAACCGGCTGGGTCGCGATGCCCTGTGGCGCGCTGCGGGAAGCGGGCTGTGGATCGGGCGGCCGGTCGAATGGCCGGGGTCGCGGCCGCTCGAACTCGAACCGGAGATTGGCGAGGATGTCGGCGGCTTGCGCGAATGGCCGCTCGAGCATGTCGTCAAGGTGTTGTGCTTCTGCCACCCCGATGACGAGCCGGTGCTCCGCGCCGCGCAGGAAGCCACGCTGCGGCGGCTGTTCCAGGCGGCGCGGCGCAACGGACTGGAATTCCTGCTCGAACTCATCCCGTCGAAGGTCGGACCTGTCGACGATGCGACCGTAGCGACGCTGATCGAGCGTTACTACGCCATCGGCATCTATCCCGACTGGTGGAAGCTCGAGCCGATGACGACGGACGCCGCCTGGGCACAGGCCTGCGCGGCGATCGAGCGACATGACCGGCACACGCGCGGCATCGTGGTGCTTGGCCTCGATGCGCCGCCGGAGGACCTCGCGCGCAGCTTCTCGGTCGCCGCGCGCCAGCCGCTGGTGAAGGGATTTGCCGTCGGGCGGACGATCTTCTCGGACGCCGCGCGCGACTGGCTTGCCGGCCTGATCGATGACGGGGCGGCGATCGCGGCCATGCAGTCGCGTTTTCAGGCGCTGTGCGCGATCTGGGATCGGGCGCGGGCCTGACCGGCGACGCCATCACCGGGAGCGGCACCGGCCGGAAACACGGGGCGGCCGGCTCGAGCCGGCGCCTGCGCATCCTTGCGATAAAGGTGGCTGAGCAGATGTCCCTGCTGGATTTCAACGATCCGTTCTACCGGCCACGCGGGGTCAGGATCGCCGTCGTGGTGGTGCCGGCGATGTGGAGCGTGTTCGAGTTCTGGTCCGGCGCGCCGTTCTGGGGCGTGATCTTCATCGGCGCGGCGGCTTTGGCCTTCCACGGCCTGTTCCTAAAGCAGGGCTCCGGTGGCGACAACGGTCCCGGCACGCCGTGAACCGGCAGCCGCGGCGCTGCCCGACCTGACGAGTCTGTCAGGTCACAAGTGCCTGGAATCATTGAATTTCGCCGCAGACGACGTTTCCGGCCTGCCGAATTGGCAGGATTGCGGCCGCCTGGCGTCGCCATGCCGCGCCCGCGTCTGAAATAAGCAAATATATTCAATGGTTTAATTCAAGCCCCGGCAACTGGCTCGGATGTTGCATCGCTTCGGGTCTCGCGCCGGCATGGCGCGGCGACCAGCAGGGAGGGCAGGGCCGGATGGCGCTACGGGCGATCTTCGCAACGACAGGATGGGTGCTGGTGCTTTGCGCCGGCGCGGCGGCGGCTGAGCCGTTCGTCGCCGGCCTGCTTCCCGATCAGCGTCCGCCTCTGGCACCCCGCATCGTCGATCACGTCGCGCCGCCAGAATGGCGCCAACGCGCGCTGCACGGCATCGGCGAGCCGATCCCGCCGAGCCTGCGATTCCTCGATGACCAGGGCGCCTGGTTCACTCCATTCGATCATCCCGGCATGCCCGGCCGTTACGACATCCGCGGTTGGCACGGCGTTCAGCCGGCCAACTGACACCGCTTTGCGGAACATTTTTCGCGCGTGTCCGCAGCTTCCCTCCTGCGCGAAGCAACATGAAGAGGAAAAGACCATGACCAGGAAGTCGATGCGAATGTTGATGGCAGCCTGTGCGGTGTCGGCGCTGTTTGCCGCACCGGCGCTGGCTGCCGACGCAACCGGCATGTCCGGAATGGACGGCATGTCCGGCATGGGCGGCATGAATGGCATGTCGGGCATGGGTGGCATGTCCGGAATGTCCGGCATGGGTGGCATGTCCGGAATGTCCGGCATGGGTGGCATGGGTGGCATGTCCGGCATGGGTGGCATGGGTGGCATGTCCGGCATGGGTGGCATGGCCGGAATGTCCGGCATGGCCGGAAATGGCACCTGCATCCAGTGGACCTATGTTGGCGATGGCCAGACCGGCATGTCCGGCATGAACGGCATGTCCGGCATGAATGGCATGTCCGGCATGAACGGCATGTCTGGCATGGGCGGCATGAACGGCATGTCTGGCATGGGCGGCATGTCCGGCATGGGCGGCATGGGCGGCATGAACGGCATGTCCGGCATGGGCGGCATGAACGGCATGTCCGGCATGTCCGGCATGAACGGCATGGGCGGCATGTCCGGCATGAGCGGCATGAGCGGCATGGGCGGCTTCGGCCCGGGCTGGGTGTGCACGCAATATGCCGGCATGGGCGGCATGGGCGGCATGTCCGGAATGTCCGGAATGTCCGGCATGGGCGGCATGTCCGGCATGGGTGGCATGTCCGGCATGGGTGGCATGGGTGGCATGTCCGGCATGGGTGGCATGTCCGGAATGTCCTCGAACCAGGCGCAGTAGGCCGCATTGCCTTTACGCCAACCGGGGAGGCGGTTCGCCGCCTCCCCCACGACCTGATCAATCGAGCGATTGCTGAGTGAACACCATGAAATCGGCCGAAAGCCTCCTGGTCATCTTCATCGCCGCGGCGAGCGCCTTTGCGCTGTTCGTGCTCGGGACCCTCGTGATCAAGGGCCCGACGTCGCGGGATGGCGCGGTCACACTCACCCAGGGCGCCGGAGTTCCGGCGCCGGGATCAGCCGCGCCGGCCGGCGAAATCGCGCCTTCCGAACCGGTGGTCATCGCTCCGGCGGCCCCGACCGAGGTGACGAATGCGGGAATGCCCGACCCCGACCGGGGAGGGAAGGTCTTCGCCAAATGCAAGGCCTGCCACCTGACCGACGAGGGCGGCGCAAACCGGGTCGGCCCCAATTTGTGGGGCGTGTTCGGGCGAACCGTCGCATCGACCCCCGGCTTTGCCTATTCCGAAGCGCTGGCGGCGCTGTCCGGCCAGGCATGGGATGCCGCGTTCCTCGACGCCTATCTGGCTGACCCCAGGAAAGCCGTTCCCGGCAACAAGATGGCCTTCGCTGGCCTCAAGGATCCCGGCGACCGCCATGACGTGATCGCATATCTGGCACGTCAGGGCGGAACGCCGGTTCCACCGGAAGATCTGCAGCTTCCGGCGGCCGGCGCCGGCCAGTCCGCATCCGCGACCCCCCGGACCCCCGCGGGCGGCGAAAATCCGGATGCGACGGCCGGCGCCGAAGAACTCCCGCCGGCCATCGATCCGGCGCCCCGCTCCGCGGAGGAAGCGGCCGCGATTGCCGCGCGCGCCGAGACCCTGCGCCAGGAAGCCGCCGGGCTCGATTATGAACGCGCGCGCTATCACCCGATCCACAACGCGCCGCTGATCGAAAAGGCCAGCAACGAGGAATGCCTCGTCTGCCACGCCGAAATCCTCGAGCACCGGCCGCGCCAGACCTCGCCCGCCGGGCTCGACGCGGTGGAAACGCTGGCCTGGTACCAGACGCTCGACACCTACGAGGGCGAGCAGCAAACCTTCCACTGGCGCCACGTCGAAAGCCCGCTGGCCCGGACGGTCATGAACCTGTCCTGCAATTTCTGCCATCGTGGGGGGGACCCGCGCGAGGAAAGCCCGGCGATGATGCCGGGAAAGCCGGCATTCACCGCGGTGAACGCCGCGACATCCCCGTTCACCGCCCGCAAGATGGTCAATCCGTCGACGACCTGCCTGCTGTGTCACGGCCAGATGCCGGACCCGGTCAACATCATGGGGCTCGGCGCGCCCTGGCATGAGGCTCGCGCCGACCTGGAAAGCGACGACGCGCCAAACGGCTGCCTCACCTGCCACGGCGAGCTGTTCCGCACCGTGCGCCATCGCGTCACCTACCTCAACGCCGCCTCCATCGAGGCGATGGCGGCGGAATCCTCCGACGTCTGCTTCGGCTGCCATGGCGGGCGCACCTGGTACCGGATCGCCTATCCCTATCCGCGCCACCCCTGGCCCGGCATGGATCCGGCCATTCCCGAATGGGCCGCCGGGCGACCGGCGCAGTCCGATCCGGCCTACCAGCTTCCCCAGGACACGAAGTGACAGAGGATTTGCCCGTGAACACGTTCCAGTCACCCTCGGCGCTGGCGAAACTGCTCGATCTCAGCCGCCGCGACTTCCTGAAATCGGCGACCGCCACGGCCGCCACGGCGCTGCTGACGGCGAAGGGAGTCGGCAAGGCCCACGCCTTCGCCTACGAGCCCTATCCGCGGGACGACGACCTGACCACCGTGGTGACGAGTTGCGCGCACAATTGCGGCTCGCGCCACATGCTCGTCGCGCACAAGAAGGGCGATGTCATCGTCCGGCTGTCGACCGACAACGGCACCTACCAGGGCGATGCCTATGGCACCGACACGGAAGAAGTGCCGCAATTGCGCGCCTGCCTGCGCGGACGATCCTACCGGGCGCGGCTCTATTCGCCGGAGCGGCTGCTCTATCCGATGAAACGGGTGGGCAAGCGCGGCGAAGGCCGGTTCAAGCGCATTTCCTGGTACGACGCGGCCAGGGAGATCACCGAGCGCATGGTGCACCTGCGCGACACTTACGGGCCGACATCCATCCTCGACCAGTCCTATGCCGGCGCCTCCTACGGCGTGCTGCACAAGTCCGACCAGATCGAGGGGTTGCTGGCGCGGTTCCTCGGCATGTTCGGCTGCCGCACCTCGTCATGGTCGGTGCCGTCCTACCAGGGCACCACGTTCTCCTCGCGCATGACCTTCGGCACGATCGAGGACGGCAACGAGGACGACGCCTACGCGCACTCCAAACTCATCATCATGTGGGGCTGGAATCCGGCCTACACATTCCATGGCGGCAATACGTTCTACTACATGCGGCTGGCCAAGCAGCGCGGCTGCAAGTTCGTGCTGGTGGACCCGCAATACACCGATTCCGCCGCCGCCTACGACGCCTGGTGGATCCCGATCAAGCCGAATACCGACGCGGCCATGCTGGCGGCGATGGCCCATTACATCTTTGTCAACGAGCTGCAGGACCAGGCCTTCATCGACAAGTTCACGCAAGGCATGGACAAGGGAACCATGCCCGACTGGGCCGGCGACCGGGAGAGCTTCAAGGACTATATCCTGGGGACCAATGACGGCCAGCCGAAGTCGCCGGAATGGGCCGAGCCGATCTGCGGCGTCAAGGCCGACGACATCCGCAAGCTCGCCGACATGTATGCGCGCACCAAGCCCGCCGCGCTCAAGGCCTCGTGGGCGCCGGGCCGGAACGCCTATGGCGAACAATACAACCGCATGGCCGCCGCCGTGCAGGCGATGACCGGCAACATCGGCGTCCTGGGCGGTTGCGCCGAGGGCGTCGGCAAGGCCTGGCACTCCGAGGCCGTCGCCTACCCCTACGACCAGTACGCCAACATCTGGTACGCCTCGATCAAGTCCGACCGCTGGGCGCATTGCGTGCTCAACTATCCGGACGTCAAGCGCGAGGAAATCGGGCTTTGGCCGCGCGGCGACAATCTCGACGGCGTCATCCCGAACATCCGCGGCATCTTCTGGCAGGGTTCGGACTGGCTGAACCAGCTCACCAACATCAACAAGGAAATCGAGGCCATCCGGAAACTCGATTCCTACGGCGAGGGGGAAAGCCTGCTGGTGTGCATGGATTCCACCATCACGCCGACCGGCATCTGGGCCGACTACCTGCTCCCGGTTGCCACGCATTTCGAGCGGCATGACGTGGCGCTGCCCTGGTACAAGGGCCATTACTACATCCATCGTCCCAAGGTCATCGAACCGCTGGGGGAATCGAAGTCGGACTTCCAGATCTTCACCGAGCTTGCCTACCAGCTGGGCTTCGGCGCGGCCTACAATCCGCGCTCCACGCCGGACTACTGGAACAATCCCGATCCGGTGGAGGAGGCCTACCTGGCGGCCTGGTGGAACGAAAAGGTGGTGCCGCACCAGAACGCCGACATCTCCTGGGAGGAGTTCAAGAAACGCGGCGTCTACAAGTTCCGCTACAGCGAGCCGCATGTCGCGTTCCGGGCGCAGGTCGAACAGGGGGTTCCCTTCCCCACCGCGTCGGGAAAGATCGAGATCCTGTCGGGACAGCTCGCCCAGATCACCGACTGGACGCGCACGCAATACGGCTACGAGATCCCCGCCATCCCCAAATGGATCGAGCCGTGGGAATCGCTCAACAGCGCCAAGACGAAGGATCATCCCTTCCATCTGATCTCGCCGCACCCGCGCTGGCGCACGCATTCGATCTTCAACAACATCGGCTGGCTGCGGGAGACCTTCAGCCAGGAAACCACGATGAACGCGGCCGACGCGGCCCGGCTCGGCATCAAGACCGGCGACACGATCGAGGTCTTCAACGATCGCGGCAAGGTGGTCACGCCGGTCTACGTGACGGAGCGCTGCATGCCCGGCGTCGCCGTGCTGCACGAAGGCGCCTGGATGGACCTCGACGAGAACGGGGTCGACCGGGCCGGCAACCCGGATTTCCTCACGCTGGACAATCCGAGCCCCGCCGGCGCCTTCGCCTACAACACGGTGCTGGCCAGCATCCGCAAGAGCGAGCTTGAACACCGCCCCGGCTGGGACCAGCTCGCCACGGCGCGCAGCCACGTGTTCCGCCGCGATCTCTGACGACAGGAGCAGGACGCCCCATGGCCCAGCAACTCGACAAGACCAAGATCAAGGCGGCGGTCCGCAAGCGCAAGCGCGAGACCTACGTGCCGGTGGTGCCCGACATGCAGTTGGGTTTCATCCACCACAATGTGGACTGCATCGGCTGCCGGGCGTGCGAAATCGCCTGCAAGGACAAGAACGGTCTTGCTCCCGGTCCGCGCTTCCGGCGGGTCCAGTACATCGAGGGCGGAACCTATCCGGAAGTGTTCGCCTTCAAGATCAACATGTCGTGCAACCATTGCGCCGAACCGGCCTGCCTGCCGGCCTGCCCGACGGGCGCGATCTTCAAGCGCAAGGACAATGGCGTCGTCGACATCGATTCGACGCTGTGCATCGGCTGCCGCAAATGCGAAGCGGCCTGCCCGTTCGGCGCGCCGCAGTTCGACCCGTCCGACAACCTCGTGAAGAAATGCAACATGTGCATCGACGAGCTGGACGCCGGGCGGAAGCCCTACTGCGTCAGCGCCTGCATGATGCGCGTGCTCGACATCGGACCGATCAACGCGCTCCGCGACGGCACGCATGAAACCAAGGCCCGGGGCCCGAACGAGCAGGTCGTGCGCCAGGTGGTCACCATGGCCGATCCCGACCTGACCAACCCGTCGATCGTGTTCATCCCGCATTCGAAGGGCGTGGTGCCGCGATGACCGGCGACAAGAGCCCGGCAACGGGAACGGCGCGCGCCGACTATGGCGCCCTGGCCGACGGTCTTGGCCTCCTGGCCCGCCTGCATGACCGCGAGGCGGACAGCGTGCTCATCGACGGGCTGCGCGACAACGCGGTGGCCGCGTGGTTCGGCGCGATCCTGGCC
>JBATNB010000096.1:0-3000 GCA_049290135.1 Rhizobiaceae bacterium | reverse complement strand
GTGAAGGCGTTGGCGTTGCCGGAATTGACCACCAGCGCCCGGGCGCGGCCGCCGGTGAGCGCGGCGCGGCAATGATCCACCGGGGCGGACGGGCATCTGGAGCGGGTGAAGACGCCGGCCACGTCGGCGCCGTCGTCAAACACCATCATCATCAGGTCGGTGCGGCCCTTGTACTTGATCCCCGCCGCGCCCGTGGCGATGCGCACGCCGTCGAGCGGCGGCAGGTCGACCAGGATCTTCGGCGCGAGCGGCGAAACGGCGTGCGACATGGCGCGTCTTCCCCGGACCGGGCCTTCACTTGACCTTTTGCGCTTCGATCTCGTCGAGCGCGGCCTTCAGCGCCGGATCGCCGACCTCGACGGCGGTCGCATCGCGCAGCGACTTGATCAGGGCGAAATATTTCTCGGTGAGCACGAGGCCCTTCACCTGCTCCTTGACCTCCTCGTAGGGCGGCGGCAGCTGCTGGCGCCGGTCGGTGACCTTGATCACGTGAAACCCGAACTGCGACTGCACCGGCTCCTTGGTATGCGCGCCGATTTCCAGCGCGAAGGCGGCCTTCTCGAACTCGGCGACCATGCGGCCGGGGCCGAAAAAGCCGAGGTCGCCGCCCTCGGCGGCCGAACCATCCTTGGAATTGGCCTTGGCAAGCTCGGCAAAATCGGCGCCGCCGTCGAGCTGCTTGATGATCTCGGCGGCCTTTTCGGCCGTGTCGACGAGAATGTGGCTGGCGCGGACTTCCATGACCGGCGGCGTCGCCGCGATCTCCTGGTCGTAGCGCGCGCGGATTTCCGCGTCCGTCACCGTCGGCGCCAGTTGCTGGTCGATATAGGCCGAATGCAGCGCCCGCTGCCGCAGATAGGAAAGCCTCAGCGCGGTCGCCGGATCCTTGTCGATGGCGGCCTTCTCGGCTTCCGCCGCCATCATGCGGATCTCGATGACGGCCGAAAGCGCCGCGGCCCGCTTCTTGTCGTCCGGCAGGTTCTTGAACGCCGCTTCCATTTCGCCGGCAACCAGCGTCAGTTCGGCCTCCGTCACCGGCTGGCCGTTGATCGTGGCCACGACCGGATCGTCGGCCGCTGCGGCCGGGAGAGCGAGAAAAAGGCCGGCGGCGAGGGCCACGAGCAGGCGGACGGACGTCGTCATGAAGATCTCCGAAGGAATCGCGTCCCGGACATCGGCGCCGGGGCCGACTGCGCGCGCAGACCAGCCCCCGTCCCCGGCCCGGCGTTGACATCGCGGGGACCCCCTCTTATCTGTCCTGCGACTTTGCGTCCAGAACCGTTTTGGGGCGGCGAATCGGGCGCAACCCACCATCAACCCTGCCCGTGCGGGCATCGGCCGAAATGGCCGGAACGGGTTCGGAAAGGCCCTTTTTCATGGTCAGCCTTGGCGGCATTGCCCGCGCTCTCTTCGGTTCCGCCAACGACCGGCGGATCAAGAAACTGAAACCCCGCGTCGAAGCCATCAATGCCCTGGAGCCCGAGATCGCCGCGCTCACCGACGAGGCGCTGCGCGAGCGCACCGCGGACCTGCGCCGCCAGGTGGCCGAGGGCGCCGCGCTCGACGATCTGCTCGTGCCGGCATTCGCCACCGTGCGCGAGGCGGCCAGGCGCGCGCTTGGCCTTCGCCCCTTCGATGTCCAGCTGGTCGGCGGCATGGTGCTGCACGAGGGCGCCATCGCCGAGATGCGCACCGGCGAGGGCAAGACGCTGGTGGCCACGCTGCCGGTCTATCTCAACGCGCTGAGCGGCAAGGGCGTCCACGTCGTCACGGTCAACGACTACCTCGCCCGCCGCGACGCCGAATGGATGGGGCGCGTCTACGCCTTTCTCGGCCTGACGACCGGCGTCATCGTCCACGGCCTCAGCGACGAGGAGCGGCGCGAGGCCTATGCCTGCGATGTCACCTACGCCACCAACAACGAGCTCGGCTTCGACTATCTGCGCGACAACATGAAGTATGAGCGCGGCCAGATGGTGCAGCGCGGGCACAACTACGCCATCGTCGACGAAGTCGATTCGATCCTTGTCGACGAGGCGCGCACGCCGCTGATCATCTCCGGGCCGCTCGACGACCGCTCCGAACTCTACAACACCGTCGATGCGCTGGTGCGCAACCTGACGCGCGAGGACTACGATCTCGACGAGAAGAACCGCTCGGCGACCTTCAACGAGGACGGCACCGAGAAGCTCGAGGGCCTGCTGCGCGAAGCGGGCCTGCTGAAGTCCGGCTCGCTCTACGACATCGAGAACGTCGCCACGGTGCATCACGCCAACAATGCGCTGAAGGCGCATGCCCTGTTCCAGCGCGACAAGGACTACATCGTGCGCAACGGCGAAGTCGTCATCATCGACGAGTTCACCGGCCGCATGATGCCGGGCCGGCGCTATTCGGAAGGGCTGCACCAGGCGCTCGAGGCCAAGGAGCACGTGCAGATCCAGCCGGAGAACCAGACGCTCGCCTCCGTCACCTTCCAGAACTATTTCCGCATGTACGGTAAGCTCGCCGGCATGACCGGCACGGCGATGACGGAGGCCGAGGAATTCGGCAACATCTACAATCTCGACGTCTCGGAAATCCCGACCAACCTGCCGGTCACGCGCGCCGACGAGGATGACGAGGTCTACCGCACCACCGAGGAAAAGCTCCGCGCCGTCGTGCGCGAGATCCGCGAGGCGCACGCCAAGCGCCAGCCGATGCTGGTCGGCACCACCTCGATCGAGAAGTCCGAGCAGCTTGCCGATCGGCTGCGCCAGGAAGGCTTCGCCGACTTCGAGGTGCTCAACGCCCGCCACCACGAGCGCGAGGCATTCATCGTCGCCCAGGCCGGGCGTCCCGGCGCCATCACCATTGCCACCAACATGGCCGGCCGCGGCACCGACATCCAGCTCGGCGGCAACGCCGACATGCGCATCGCCCAGGAGTTGGGCGACATGCCGGTCGGCGAGGAGCGGCGCGCCAGCGAGGCGGCCATCCGCGCCGACGTGCAGCGCCTGAAGG
>JBATNB010000095.1:0-1502 GCA_049290135.1 Rhizobiaceae bacterium | reverse complement strand
GCCACGCTCCGTGCCGAGCCGTTCGCCGCCGGTCCGCATGGCCGCTCCATAATTGACTGTCCAGTCAACATGCTACGATCGGCCCGCCGCGGCAACCCTGCGATTGCGGGCGGGCGCCGCCTGCGCTACGCGCCACGGCGATGACCCCGCGGATCGCCCTCTACCAGCCCGACATTCCCGGCAACACCGGGACGATCCTGCGCACCGCCGCCTGCCTCGGCCTTGCCGTCGATGTCATCGGTCCGGCCGGCTTCGACCTGTCGGACCGCGCCTTGCGGCGCGCCGGCATGGACTATCTGGAGATGGCGGCGCTGGTGCGCCATGACGATTGGGCCGCGTTCGACGCCTGGCGCCGCCGCGAACGCCGCCGCCTGGTGCTGATGACGACCAGGGCGACCGACGATTTCGCCGATTTCGCCTATCGCCCCGACGACATCCTCCTGTTCGGCCGCGAGAGCGCCGGCGTGCCCGCGCCGGTCGCCGATCTCGCCGATGCACGGCTGCGCATCCCGCTTGTCGAGGGTGCGCGAAGCCTCAACCTGGCGGTGACCGTGGGCATGGCGGCGGCCATGGCGATGGACCGCCTGTCGCGCCCGAGATGATGCGGCCTTGATTTCACCCGGTTTTGCGGTTTCCCTGTCCGCGGGGCCACAAAGGGCATACGGGCATGACCAACATGATCCGCGCCGTCGCATTGGCGTTGTCGACCCTGATGATGACGGCGGCCGGTCTGGCGGCCGAGCGCGTGGCGCTGGTCATCGGCAACAGTGCCTATGAGCGCAACCGTCTGAACAATCCGGGGAACGACGCCCGCGCCGTGGCGGCGGAATTCCAGCGCCTCGGCTTCAAGGTGATCGAGCGGCACGATCTCGACAAGGCCGGCTTCGATGACGCCGTCGCCGAGTTCATCTCCGCGCTCGAGGACACCGACATCGCCGCGTTCTACTATGCCGGCCACGGCAACCAGTTTCCCAGGGATGACCTGACCTACGACAATTACCTCATCCCCGTGCGCTCCAACATCACGGTGCTGTCGCAGGCCAAGTTCAAGTTCGTCTCCGTCTCCGACATCCAGGATGCCATGGCCGGTTCGGCCAGGCGCAGCCTGATGTTCATCGACGCCTGCCGCAACAATCTGCTCGACGATCCGGCACTCGCCGTGCGCGGCCTGCGCGGCGCCACGCCGCTGCAGGGCTTTGCCAACCTCCACGCCCGCCGCCGCAACGCCGAGAACCTCATCAGCTACGCCACCTCGTTCGGCGATTTCGCCGCCGACGGGGAAAGCGCCAACTCGCCCTACACCACCGCGCTGCTGAAACACCTGTCGCGCAAGGGCGCCACGATCGAATCCATCCTCAAGGACGTTCGCCGTGACGTGCGCGCGCTGACCGGCAACCGCCAGGACCCGGCCTACGTCTCCGACCTCGTCTCCGACGTGATCCTCAATCCGGAGCCGCCCGCCGGCACCGCGGTCGTGGCCCGCGCCGACACCGGACCGGCCG
>JBATNB010000094.1:0-5599 GCA_049290135.1 Rhizobiaceae bacterium | reverse complement strand
GCCGGCGCCCGTGGCACGCTGGTGGCGCGCGGGCTGACCAAGGCGTTCAAGGGCCGCCGCGTCGTCGATGGCGTGTCGCTGTCGGTGAAGGCAGGCGAGGCGGTCGGCCTCCTCGGCCCGAACGGCGCCGGCAAGACCACCTGCTTCTACATGGTCACGGGTCTCGTCCCGGTCGATGCCGGAACGATCGAGATCGACGGTTTCGATGTGACCGGTCTGCCCATGTACCGGCGCGCGCGCCTCGGCGTCGGCTATCTGCCGCAGGAAGCCTCGATTTTCCGCGGCCTGACCGTCGAAGCCAACATCCGCGCCGTCCTGGAGATCGCCGAACCCTCGCGCGCCGCCCGCGAGGCGCGGCTGACGGCGCTGCTCGACGAATTCCACATCACCCATCTGCGCAAGGCGCCGGCGATCGCCTTGTCCGGCGGCGAGCGCCGCCGCCTCGAGATCGCGCGTTCGCTGGCCTCCAATCCGAAATTCATGCTGCTGGACGAGCCGTTCGCCGGCGTCGATCCCATCGCGGTTTCCGACATCCAGGGTCTGGTGCGCCACCTGACGTCGCGCGGGATCGGCGTGCTCATCACCGATCACAATGTGCGCGAGACGCTCGGCCTGATCGACCGGGCCTATATCATCCATGCCGGGCAGGTGCTCACCCATGGCCTGCCGGATGAGGTGGTGCGCAATCCCGATGTTCGCCGCCTTTATCTCGGCGAGGGCTTTTCGCTCTGACCGACCGCGGCGGCAGGCGGCGATCCGCCGCGCCCATCGGGCCACCCGCGATGAACGATTGCGCAACCCCTTGACCTTAGACTGGCTTGACAAGCAAAACGCGGGCCAGTTTCCCTTCGCGCTCGGCGCGGGGAGGCGGAAAGGCCCCGCCCAGGGGAAATGTCATGGCGCTGGCCGCCCGGTTGCAACTCAGGCAGACGCAGTCGCTGACGCTTACGCCTCAGCTGTTGCAGTCCATCCGCCTGTTGCAATTCACCAGCGCCGAACTGGAAACCTTCATTGACGGCATCATCGAAACCAATCCGCTGATCGAACGCGCCGAGAGTGCGCCGGCCGAGCCGGGGCCGACGGAGGCGCCGGGTGAGGAGTGGACCGCGCAGGCCATGGCCGAGCGACTCGATTCCTCGCTCGAGAACGTCTTTCCGGACGATCCGGGGACCAGCGAGCGCATCGCGCCGGACCTCTCCGCGCAGTGGCGCTCGGCGGCGGGCATATCCGGTCCCCGCGCCGCCGAGGATGCGTTCGACATCGCCGACGTCACGGCCGCCCCCGTCAGCCTGCGCGACCATGTCGGCGCCCAGATCGCGCTCAGTTTCGCCGATCCGGTCGATCTCCATCTCGCCAGGGAAATCGCCGATTCGCTCGACGAGGCCGGCTATGCGCGGTTTTCCGCAAGCGAGCTTTCCCTGCGCCTCGGCGTCGACCCTGCCCGCGTCGAGGCGGTTCTGGAGCGTTGCCAGGGGTTCGAGCCGTCCGGCCTCTTTGCCCGGGACCTGGCCGAATGCCTTGCCATCCAGCTTCGCCAGCGCGACCGGTTCGACCCGGCCATGGCCGCCCTTGTCGGGCATCTGGATTTGCTGGCGCGCCGCGATTTCGCCGCGCTGAAGCGTGTCTGCGGCGTCGAGGAGGACGACCTCCTGGCCATGGCGGCGGAAATCCGGGCGCTCGATCCGAAGCCTGGCGCCGGATTCGCCGGCGGGATCGCCGATGCCATCGTGCCCGACGTTCTGGTAAATCCGGCGCCGGACGGTTCGTGGCTCGTCGAACTCAACCCCGACGCCCTGCCCAGGGTCCTCATCGATCGCGACTATTTTTCCCGCGTGTCGTCCTCGCGCGCCTCCGACGCCGATCGCGCCTTCATGGACGATTGCCTGCAGACGGCGAACTGGCTCGTCCGTTCGCTCGACCAGCGCGCCCGCACGATTCTCAAGGTGGCATCCGAGATCGTGCGCCAGCAGGATGCCTTCCTTGTCGGCGGCGTGGCGCATCTCAAGCCGCTGAACCTGCGCACCGTCGCCGAGGCGATCGCCATGCACGAATCGACGGTCAGCCGCGTGACCGCCAACAAGTTCATCGCCACGCCGCGCGGCGTGTTCGAGATGCGCTATTTCTTCACCGCCGCGCTCGCCTCCGCCGAGGGCGGGGAATCGCATTCCGCCGAGGCCGTGCGCCACCGCATCCGGCGCCTGATCGAGGACGAGCCGGCCGGCGATGTCCTGTCGGACGATGCCCTCGTGGAGCTTTTGCGCGGCGAAGGCGTCGAGATCGCCCGGCGCACCGTGGCGAAGTACCGCGAAAGCCTGTCGATTGCCTCGTCGGTCAGCCGGCGGCGCGAAAAGCGCGCGGCGGCGGCCGCCGCGGCGGCGGGCTGAACCGCCTCAGCTTCGTTGACTTTTGGGATCGCGCTGACTAGAAGCGCGCTCGCCCACGATGGCGCAGGCCCCCGAGCATGAATGACGATTTGCCGCCCGGGTGGCGCGCAACATGATCGTGCCTCGAGAAGGCGTCCAGATAACAGGTTGATTATCGATGGTTCTTCGCATTTCCGGCAAGCAGATGGATATCGGCGACGCCTTCCGCTCCAAGATCGAGGAGAAGGTCGCCGACACTGTGGACAAGTATTTTGGCGGTGGATATTCCGGCACCGTGACGGTCGAGAAAACCCAATCGCGCTTTACCGCCACCTGCTATCTGCACCTCGACAGCGGCATCGTCATCGAAGCCGCCGGTCGGGCGCAGGATCCCCAGGAAGCCTTCGATGTCGCCGCCGAGCATGTCGGCAAGCGCCTTCGCCGCTACAAGCGGCGCCTCAAGTCGCACAAGGCCGGTGCCACCGACCAGAGCCGCCTGGACGTCGCCTACCGGATCGTGGAGCCGCTCTCCGAAGATGAGGACACCGATGTTCCGGCCGACTTCGCGCCGGCGATCGTGGCCGAATCCACGGTGACGCTGAAGCGCCTGAGCGTGGCGGCCGCCGTCATCGAACTCGATGCGCGAGAGAGCCCGGTTCTGGCCTTTCGCAACGCCGGAAACGGGCATATCAACATTGTCTACCGCCGCAACGACGGCAATATCGGCTGGATCGACGCCGCCGACGCCGCAACGGGCAAGGCGGGAGCGTAGGCATCGGTACCGGCGCGCGGGCGCGCCGGGAAGACGGGCGAACCGAAAGGCCGGATCACATGGATCTCTCGGACCTGATCGAGGCGCAGGCGATCCTGCCGACCTTGAAGGCGAATTCCAAGAAACAGCTCATCCAGCTGCTGTCGGAAAAGGCGGCCGCGCTGACCGGGCTGACCGAGCGCGAGATCGCCGAGGCGCTGATGCAGCGCGAGCGGCTCGGATCGACCGGAGTCGGCAACGGCATCGCGATTCCGCATGGCAAGCTCGCGCGCGTCAAGACGCTGGTCGGCGTGTTTGCCCGGCTGGAAACGCCGGTGGATTTCGATTCGCTCGATGACCAGCCGGTCGATCTGGTGTTTCTGCTGCTCGCGCCGGAAAGTGCCGGCGCCGATCACCTCAAGGCGCTGTCGCGCATTGCCCGCGCCTTGCGGGACCCGCAGGTGGTGGAAAAGATCCGCGCCACCCGCGAGGCCGACGCGATCCACGCCATCCTGGCGCAGTCGCCGGCGTCATTCGCCGCCTGAGGCGCCGGCCCGCTTCATCCTCAATGGATCGCGACGGTGATGAGCGCGTTGTCGGACGCGCCCTGAAACGCCGCGTCGCGCTCGTCAGTCAGCAGGATCGGCTGGCCATTGGCGGCAAACAACGCCCACAGCTCCAGCCCCGGCATCAGGTTCGGAATGCCCGGGAAACGCCGCGCCATGTCTTCGCTGGCGACCTTGCGCACATAGCCGATCGCGCCCTCGCCGACATGGGCGAGTTCTTCCTTGGTCAGGACAGTGGTGTTCTCGTTCATTGTCAGCCTCCATGAAGCGGCCGTGGATGCGGCCCGCCTGTCAGAGCCGGGCCCGGACACGATCGACGCGCCGGGACGGGGATTCAGTCTTTGACCGAAATGTTGATTTTCCGTATCAGCCGCTCCGGTTCCGGCCGGTCGAGATCGATCGCCAGCAGGCCGTTGCTCAGGTCCGCCGCCAGCACGCGCATGCCGTCGGCCAGCACGAACACCCGGCTGAACTGCCGCGCCGCGATGCCGCGATGCAGGTAGTCGCGCTCGCTGTCGTCGGCCTGCTTGCCGCGGATCACCAGCTGGTTTTCCTCCACGCTGACATCGAGGTCCGCCTCGGCGAAACCGGCCACCGCCAGCGTAATGCGCAAACGCTCGCCTTCGTCGGAGCGCAGCCGCTCGATATTGTAGGGCGGATAGCCGTCGCCGTTCTTGGCGACGCGTTCCAGCGTCTTTTCGATCGTATCGAACCCGAGGAGCAACGGGCTCGAAAACGGCGCCATGCGTGTCATCGTCGTGTCCTTTTCCAAGCGACATCGGGAGGCGGAACCCGTGTGGCGTTCCACCGCTGGCATTTGATATGGTCCGCGCTCGGATGAACTTCAAGGACAATGCGGAGAGGCCCGTGAACGCCACGACCAGGATCATCATCGACACCGACCCGGGGCAGGACGACGCTGTCGCCATTCTCCTGGCGCTCGCCAGTCCCGAGCTTGAAGTGCTCGGCATCACCGCGGTTGCCGGCAATGTGCCGCTGCGGCTGACCGAGCTCAACACGCGCAAGATCTGCGAGCTTGCCGGGCGGCCCGATGTCCCCGTGTACGCCGGCGCCGTGCGGCCGCTGGTCCGCGACCTGGTCACCGCCGAGGAGGTGCATGGCAAGACCGGCCTCGACGGCCCGGACCTGCCGGAACCGACGATGAAGCTGCGGGACCGTCACGCGGTGGATTTCATCGTCGACACGCTGATGGCGCAAGATCCCGGAACCGTCACGCTCTGCCCGCTCGGCCCGCTGACCAACATCGCGCTGGCGCTGATCCGCGAACCGCGCATCGCGCGCCGCATCGCCAGGATCGTGCTGATGGGCGGCGGCTATTTCGAGCAGGGCAACGTCTCGCCCTCGGCCGAGTTCAACATCTTCGTCGATCCTCATGCCGCCGACATCGTGTTCCGCTCGGGCGCGCCGATCGTCATGATGCCGCTCGACGTGACCCACAAGGCGCTCACCACGTCGGCGCGCATCAGGGCCATTCGCGCCATCGGCAACCGCGTCGGCATCGCGGTCGCCGAGATGCTGGAGTTCTTCGAACGGTTCGACGAGAACAAGTACGGCACCGATGGCGGGCCGCTGCATGATCCATGCGTGATCGCCTACCTGTTGCGGCCGGACCTGTTCAGCGGCCGGGAATGCAACGTCGCCATCGAGACGGCCTCGGAGCTGACCATGGGGGCAACCGTGGTCGACTGGTGGTCCATTTCCAGGCGGCCGAAGAACGCGCTGGTCATGCGCGACATCGACCATGCCGGGTTCTTCGACCTGCTGACCGAGCGCCTCGCGCGGTTCTGACCGCCTCAGGCGGCAAGCGCGGCTTCGACCTCGGCCCGGACCGGAATGGCGGGCTGGGCGCCGGGCTTCAGGCAGGCGATCGATCCGGCCGCCGCGGCGAAGCGCAACGC
>JBATNB010000093.1:0-6198 GCA_049290135.1 Rhizobiaceae bacterium | reverse complement strand
CCTTCGCGGCGACCGCCGCGGCGGCGCGGGCGGCCGCGAGGGCGGCGGGAGTGCCTTTTCCATGACCCCCACCCGCCGCGGTTTCGCCTTTCTCGCCTTCGCGACCTCCGCTCAACGGGGAGGCCGGCGCCGCGGCATCCACATCCGGCCCGTGCGCGTCGTCACCCCATTCGACGGGAACGACGGCCGGCTCGATCTCGGCCACGACCGTGCCGGTGTCCTCGCCGACGCGGCGGGTGAGCGAGTTGAACTCCATGGCCTTGAGGAAAGCGACCAGGCGCGGACCGTCTGCCGGCCGCAGGGTCAGTTCGTCGAGCGCGGGCACCTCCGCCACATCGTCCTTGAGACGCACCAGATCCCGCGACATCAGCGCCTTGTCGCGATTGTCGAGAAGCGTCTGGCGGCGCTTCTCCTGCCTGATCTCGCCGGCGCGCGACAGCAGCGTGTCGAGGTCGCCATACTCGTCCAGCAACTGGGCGGCGGTCTTCGGGCCGATTCCGGGCACGCCCGGCACATTGTCGATCGCATCGCCGGTCAGCGCCTGCAGGTCGACCATCTTTTCCGGCGGCACGCCCCATTTCTCGATGACTTCCGGGATGCCGATGGTCCTGTCCTTCATGCCGTCATACATGGCGACCCGCGGGCCGACGAGCTGCATGAGGTCCTTGTCGGACGAGATCACCGTGACATCGCCGCCCGCCTCGCGCGCCAGCCGCGCATAGGTGGCGATGAGATCGTCGGCCTCGTAGCCGTCCTTCTCGATGCAGGGCAGGTCGAAGGCGCGCGTGGCTTCGCGGATCAGGCCGAACTGCGGCACCAGATCGGCCGGAGGCGGCGGGCGATTGGCCTTGTATTCGGGATAGATCTCCTTGCGGAAGGTCTTCGACGAATAGTCGAAGATGACGGCAAAATGCGTGGGCGTGACGCCGACGGAGGTGTCGCGGGCATCCCGCACCATCTTCCACAACATGTTGCAGAACCCGGCGACCGCGCCGACGGGAAGGCCGTCGGACTTGCGGGTGAGCGGCGGCAGCGCGTGGTAGGCGCGGAAGATGTATCCCGAGCCGTCGACGAGGAAGAGATGATCGCCTGGTTTCATCGCCAAGGCGTAGCGCGCGCGCCGGCGAAGGTCCATGGGCTTTGCCCGCGCCAGGCGGCTCACGCAACCGTTACAAACTTGTAATCCTGCGTGTCCTTGAATCGCCACAATCGGGGAACCAAATGTCAATCGTCGGCAGCGATGCCGAGGTCCGGACAAAGCCCGTCCCCCGCTTTTCCGGATCAGGCGGCAGCCCAATCCCCCCCCTCTCCGGGCTGCCGCGACATTTGAGTAACGCCGCCGTGGTTCCCCTCCGCCACGGCGGCTTTTTTTTGTCGCGGCAAGCGCTTAGGTTCGGTGGCCGAATCGAAAGTTGCGCCATGCCCGATCTCACGCCTGTCCTTGCCGCCCTCGACGCCGAGCGCGATACCGCGCTGCGCCGCCTGTTCGACCTTGTCGGCATTCCGTCGATCTCGACCGATCCGGCCTACAAGGCCGATTGCCGGCGCGCCGCGGAATGGCTGGCCGCCGATCTGAAGACCATCGGCTTCGATGCCTCGGTGCGCGACACCGCCGGCCATCCCGTCGTCGTCGGCCATCATGATGGCGACGGGCCGCATGTGCTGTTCTACGGTCACTACGACGTGCAGCCGGTCGATCCATTGTCGGAGTGGACCTCGCCGCCGTTCGAGCCCCGGATCGAGGAGCGCGACGGGCGGATGGTGATCGCCGCGCGCGGAACGGCCGACGACAAGGGCCAGCTGATGACGTTCGTGGAGGCCTGTCGCGCCTACAAGACGGCGCATGGCAGGCTGCCGTGCCGGGTGTCGGTAATCTTCGAGGGTGAGGAGGAATCCGGCTCGCCCTCGATCGTGCCGTTCCTCAAGGCCCATGCCGGGGAACTGAAGGCCGACCACGCGCTGGTTTGCGACACCAACATGTGGGACGCGGCGACCCCCTCCATCTCCGTCGGCCTGCGCGGGCTGATGGAGGAGGAGATCATCGTCACCGCCGCCGACCGCGACCTGCATTCGGGCTATTTCGGCGGCGCGGCGGCCAACCCGATCCACATTGTCGCCAAAATCGTCGCCGACCTGCGCGACGCGGACGGCCGCATCCTGATCCCCGGCTTCTACGACGGCGTCGACGAGACGCCCGCCGATATCCTTTCCATGTGGAACGGGCTCGGGCGCACGCCGGAGAATTTCCTCGGCACGGTGGGCCTCAGGCACCCGGTCGGCGAGAAAGGACGCTCGATCCTCGAACTGACCTGGGCGCGCCCGACCGCGGAGGTCAACGGCATCACCGGCGGATATACCGGCGAGGGCTTCAAGACGGTGATCCCGTCCAGGGCGTCGGCGAAGATTTCCTGCCGGCTCGTGCACCGGCAGGATCCCGAGACCATCCGCGCCGCCTTCCGCGCCTTCGTGCGCGAGCGGGTTCCGGCGGACTGTTCGGTCGAGTTCATCAACCATGGCGGCGCCCCGGCGACGCAGCTTCCCTACGATTCGCCGGTGCTTTCCCGCACGCGCGCCGCGCTGACGGCGGAATGGGGGCGCGATGCGATCATGGCCTGCATGGGCGGTTCCATTCCCATTGTCGGCTTGTTCCAGTCCATGCTCGGCATGAATTCCGTCATGGTCGGCTTCGGCCTCGGCGACGACCGCATCCATTCGCCGAACGAGAAGTACGATCTCAACTCGTTCCACAAGGGCGCGCGCTCATGGGCGCGCATTCTCGCCGCGCTCGCCGCCTGAGGAGAATGGGCATGGGGACCATCCGCCACCACGAGCATGATCTGCCGGACCTTGCGCACTACGATGTCGATGCCATCGCCATCGATACCGAGACGCTCGGGCTCAACCCGCATCGCGACCGGCTGTGCGTGGTCCAGATCTCGCCCGGCGACGGTTCGGCGGACGTGATCCGCATCGCCAAGGGGCAGAAGAAGGCGCCGAACCTCGTGCGCCTGCTGAAGGACCGTTCAATCACCAAGATCTTCCATTTTGCCCGGTTTGACCTGGCCATGCTTCAGCACGCCCTCGACGTGATGCCGGAACCGGTGTTCTGCACCAAGATCGCCTCGCGGCTGACGCGCACCTACACCGACCGGCACGGGCTGAAGGACATCGCGGCCGAACTTCTCGACGTGCAATTGTCGAAGCAGCAGCAATCGTCCGATTGGGGCGCGACGGCGCTGTCCGCCGCGCAACTCGAATATGCGGCGTCGGACGTGCTTTACCTGCACCGGCTGCGCGAGGTGCTCGCGGGCCGGCTGGAGCGGGAGGGACGCGCCGCCACGGCCGCCGCCTGCTTCCGGTTCCTGCCGACGCGCGCCCGGCTCGACCTCATGGGCTGGGCGGAAGAGGACATCTTCGCCCACTCCTGAGGCCATCGGCGCGTTTTCGACGACGCTTTGTCTCCATTCGCAGGGGTGCCCGGACCGGCTCCGGGACCCTAGATGGCGGTCGACGCCAACCAACGGAGACACCTCATGGCCTCGACCAAGCCCCGGATCGCGCTGATCATCGGCTCGACTCGCCCGACCCGTTTCGCCGACAAGCCCGCCAACTGGCTGCTCGAACATGCCGGCAAGCGCGCCGACATGGAGATCGAGCGCGTCGACCTGCGCGATTTCGACCTGCCCTTCTTCGCCGAGATGGCGTCCAATGCCTGGATGCCGAGCCAGGACCCGCGCGCGGTGAAATGGCAGGAGACCATCGGCCGCTTCGACGGCTACATCTTCGTGGTCGCCGAATACAATCGCTCCATCACCGGTGCGCTGAAGAACGCGCTCGACCAAGCCTACAAGGAATGGGGCCGCAAGCCGATGGCGGCGCTCGGCTATGGCACGGTCGGTGGCGCGCGCGCCGTCGAGCACCTTCGCACCATTGCCGTCGAACTGCAGATGGCGCCGGTGCGCAGCGGCGTCCACATTGGCGGCGCCGATTTCTTCAAGGTGCATCCGCTCGGGGCCAACGGCCCGATCGCGGACATCGAGCAGGGCCTGCTTCCCTCGCTCAACGCCATGCTCGACGATCTGGCCTGGTGGGCGAACGCCACCAAGTCTGCCCGGGGCTGAGACCACTTGATCCCGGTTGCCGCCCGCGGCAACCGGGGTTAACCGCACCTTAAATCGCCGCATTTACTCATCAAGGCCGGATCGGGACGCGCCGGAACGCCGGCGCGCAGCAAACGGCGGTCGGATTTGGCCAGACGGGACAGAACACGCATCGAGCCCCGCTTCGAGGATGCGCCGCGCAAGCGCGGGCTCAGCGCCTCGGATGAGGATCGCGCCGCGCCGCCCGCACGGCGCAAACAAAAGCGCGGGCGCAAGCCCGGACGCGGGCTGTTTTCGCGGCTGCTCTATTGGGGTTTCGTGCTGATGCTGTGGAGCGGCATCGGCGTGGCCGGTCTTGTCGCCTATTACGGCGCGCGCATGCCGGCGGCCTCGACCTGGTCGATCCCCGACCGGCCGCCGAACGTGCGCATCGTCTCCGTCGACGGACGGCTCCTGGCCAATCGTGGCGCCACCGGCGGCGAGGCCGTGGGGCTTGCGGAGATGTCGCCCTACATCCCGATGGCGGTGGTGGCGATCGAGGACCGGCGCTTCCGCAACCATTTCGGCATCGACCCGCTCGGCCTGGCGCGCGCCATGGCGCGCAACGTCGCGGCGCGGCGCATGGTGCAGGGCGGCTCGACGCTGACCCAGCAGCTGGCCAAGAACCTGTTCCTGTCGCCGGCGCGCACGCTGGAGCGCAAGGTCCAGGAGGTGCTGCTGGCGCTCTGGCTGGAGCAGCAATACTCGAAGGACCAGATCCTCGAAATGTATCTCAACCGCGTCTATTTCGGCTCCGGCGCCTATGGCGTGGAAGCTGCGGCGCGGCGCTATTTCGGCAAGGGCGCGCGTGATGTGACCCTGCAGGAGGCGGCGATTCTCGCCGGCGTCCTGAAGGCGCCGTCGCGGCTCTCCCCGGCGCGCGATGCCAAGGCCGCCGCCGCGCGCGCCGATATCGTCATCGGCGCGATGCGCGAGCAGGGGCTGATCGGCGACAAGGAAATGACGGCGGCGCTGTCGGCCAAGACGCGCAAGGCCCCCTCCTACTGGTCGGGATCGGAACAGTATGTCGCCGACCGGGTGATGGACGAACTGCCCGACCTCATCGGCGAGATCGGCGAGGACGTGATCGTCGACACCACGGTCGATCTCGACCTGCAGAAGCTGGCCGAGGCGTCGATCCGCCGGCTGGTCAAGGAGAACGGCCCGAAACTCAATGTCAGCCAGGGCGCGCTCGTGTCGGTCGACGGCACCGGCGCGGTGCGGGCGCTGGTGGGCGGCTACGACTATTCCGGCAGCCAGTTCGACCGCGCCGCCGGCGCCAGGCGCCAGCCGGGATCGGCCTTCAAGCCGTTCGTGTTCCTCGCCGCGCTCGAAGCCGGCGCCACGCCGGAAAGCCGGCGCGACGACCGGCCGGTCAGAATCGGCAAGTGGACGCCGGAGAATTATGGCGGCAAATATTACGGCGACGTCAGCCTGACGACGGCGCTGGCCAAGTCGCTCAATTCGGTGGCCGCCCGCCTGACGGCGGAGGTCGGCCCAGCGACGGTGATCGAAACGGCGCACCGGCTCGGCATCGAATCGCCGCTCGAGGCGAATGCGTCGATCGCGCTCGGCACCTCCGACGTGTCGCTTCTCGAACTCACCACCGCCTATGTGCCGTTCTCGAACGGCGGCTGGCGGCCGGCGACGCATCTGGTGCGCCGGGTGACTACCGCCTCCGGCCAGGTGCTCTACGAACGCGACAATGGCGGCACGCCGCGCGTGGTGCAGCCCGATCACGTGGCGATGATGAATGCGATGATGGCCGAGACGATCCGCTCCGGCACGGCCACGCGCGCCGCCTTCGGCTGGCCGGCCGCCGGCAAGACCGGCACCAGCCAGAACTCGCGCGACGCCTGGTTCATCGGCTACACGGCCAATCTCGTCACCGGCGTCTGGTTCGGCAATGATGACGGCCAGCCGACCAAGAACGTCACCGGCGGTTCGCTGCCGGCGGTGGCGTGGAAGGAATTCATGACCGCCGCGCATGACGGCCTGGCGCCGGCGGAACTGCCGGGGCGCTGGACCGGCGGGGCGCCGGTGGCAGCCGACCCGTTCC
>JBATNB010000092.1:0-5754 GCA_049290135.1 Rhizobiaceae bacterium | reverse complement strand
GGCGCGGCACGATCCCGCGTGCCGCGGCGACGATGACGATCAGGCGGCGGAGCGCCGATTCCGCCGGGCGCAGCGTGGCGAGGATGGCAAGGCGCAGCGGCCGGGCGATAGCGTCGGCGGGGAGAAGGGCGACGAGCCCGGCGAGAATCGCCGCCAGCGCATCGCGATTGCGGTCAATGATTTGGTCCCACTCCATGCCTGTCTCCCTTCGGCGGCGAGTATGGGGGAGAGGGCGAGGGGGTGGATGAAAGGGGGGGTGTAAAAGTGATCGATGGCTTGAACGCCTCGCTTCAGAAGTCCGCATTTCGGCTTAAACAAGCACAACATATTGGGAAAAGGGCGCTTTAACCACTCAGACTTAGTCAAAATTTCTCAAATATATTTTGTAGCAATGTTTCGATGTGCGCAGCGGATTTATTCACCGAAACTTTCAAGCTGTTCGGGTGTCCGCAGCCATTGCGCAGGTCGAGGCACTTTTTCATCTCCGACTTCACGTTTTTACCAATAATGGACAGAGCCTCGATGCGATCCAAAAAGTCGCCTTCGGCCATTTTCCCAATGTCGTCCTGCGATGCGGCAATCTTCCACTTGTTGTTTAACCGTACCGCCTCGGCATTGAAGGCGGCAAGATGGTTCTGATGGACGTGCTTCTGCAAGACATCGACCGCGCCCAACCACGACATAACAATTGCCGATCGATATAGCTCGGCCTCGTGGCATTTTATTGCCTCTTCGACAAAGTCGCGCGTTTGCTGATCGGTGATCTTGGCTAGATGGTTGCGCAAATCGACGGCGACCTGCATCGCAGCCGGGCTGATCGACGCCACTCCAAGCCCGCGAACGTGCATCCGCCCAGCATCTGTCAGTTCCCAGCCCGAAGTGCGAATGGCCTTGCCTTTTGACGCCCCAAGGGTGGCGGAGACGTTCCATTTCCGCATGGCGCGAAAGCCCGCCGCCTCCGCAAGTTCATTGATTTTCGAAACAGTGACAGGCTCATCCTGAGTGGCAAGAATCAGCAAGACCTTATCGAGCTTGCCAAGATCTCTGTGCAGCCATTGCTTTAGCTCATCCGATCTCAGCAACCTTGGCCTCAACCTTTTTCTTCTCATTCGCGCTCAAGGCGTAAGAATCCGTGGCAATTTGATTGATGCGCTTAGATTTAGTTAGTCTAGTAAGCGCGTTCGTCATGTTCTTGCGCATGTTCTCGTTATAGTAGGTTGTGGCGTTCTTCATCTCAGTCAAAATCGCTACGCGACCGGAAGAAGCCTTTCCCTGAACAAGTTCAAGTTGCGCCATTGCGCAAATCACGAGTTCCTGGGCGGTTTTTGCTTCCAGATGCGCCGCAATCGTGTTGGTCGAGAAAGAATACCTCCCGCCGACTACGGCCGCATTGTTGCTCGTTCCGCTAACGAGTGGCAACTGATCGGCGGCTTCTATCACCTGTGGTATTTTCTCTGGTACCTTGGCAGCCAACCCACCCATGGTTTCGAGCAGGACCTCGATGCCGCCGGTCAAGAAAGAATGGTCCCCTTCATATTCGAGTTCCATCGAGCCGACCTTAATCCTGATCTTTGCGCTGGTCATACGGCACCTCGAAAAAATCTAAACACGCGGACGTTACTGCTAGATGTTGAGTTCGGCAAGTTCTTGCACACAAATGTAGGTCGCGCGCTAGGCCGTGTAGACGGATTTGACCAAGATAAAACTACGAGTGAGACGAACTACGTAAAAATTCCGCTTGGTCTTCTCGCAGCGTAGGGCGATGCGCTTGAATCGCTTCAGTTTGCCGAATCAGCAGGCCTTTGGCCGGAACGCGCTCGGGCAGCACGTCGCCGCGGAGCGTGGTGGCGCGCGCCAAGGGCATGACGCAGATCGCGGGTGAAACCGGCCTGTCGCGCGAACAGCTCTACCGCTCGTTTAGCCAAAACGGCAACCCGACCCTGAAAACCACCATCGCGGTGATGAAGGCGCTCGGGATCGAACTCACGGCGAAGCCGCATTCGAATCACTCCGGATTGGCGTGATGGGGCCAAAGAGCCCGCCTGGACCCACTGGTCGGCAAAGACCAACCCCAACCGGATCGGCGCCGGCGGTGCCGACCCCCTCACCGCCTCGCTGCGCTCGGCACCTCTCCCCCGCAAAGCAGGGGAGAGGACGGGGCGGGGGCAGCGTCACAACTCTACTCGAAACCGGACAATACTCCGGGGCAGCCGCGCGCAAATTCATGATTGCGTCGAGTATGAAATTATTCGAAATTACATGAAGCTGGAAGCATTCCGTCACGAATCCAGACCGGCCACAGCCAGCCAAGACCATGGGAGCAGAAAAGTTTGGACCTGATCATTCTATTCTTGGCTGTGGTTCTGATTCTGATTCTGGCAAACCAAAAACGGCCTGCTGACAGGGGGTGGGAAAGCAGGAAAACGGTCCGCGAAACGATCGAAAGACCGCCGTTTGACGCGTCGACCGCACGACCGCCGCCCCGTCCGCGTACCTTAAGCGGTGTCGCGTATGTGCTCGACGGCGATACGATTGCCGTCAATGGAACGCAAATCCGCCTGTTCGGCATCGATGCGCCGGAACTCGATCATCCCTACGGCAAGAATGCCAAATGGGCGCTGGTCAAGCTTTGCAAGGGGCACACCATCCGCGCCGAGATCATCGAAACCGATGACCATGGTCGCGTTGTCGCCCATTGTTTTCGTGACGACCGGCGCGATTTGTCGGCGGAGATGGTCAGCCAGGGTCTGGCTCTGGACTGGCCGAAATTCTCCGGCGGAAAGTACCGGAACCTTGAAGCTGCGGATGCCAGAAAAAGGCTTTGGCTGGCGGATGTGCGACAGAAGGGACGCATGCACGTGTGGGAGAAATTCCACAACAGACAGGCAGGTAACGGGAAGGAATCCTAGCGGGCTTTGCTGGCGCCACAGAGCCGCCATGGCCCGGCGGCCGCGTCGCCCTAGCGCTTCAGATGCCGGGTCAGGCGGCGTTCCAGCGCGTCCCAGATGTGGCGCAGCGCCTCGACGATGGCCAGGTAGATCAGCGCCGCCCAGATATAGGTCTGGAAATCGAATGAGCGGGCATAGGCGCGGCGCGTCTCGCCCATCAGATCATAGACGGTGATGATGGCGACGATGGCCGAGCCCTTGATCATCAGGATGATCTCGTTGCCATAGGGGCGCAGCGCCACGATCAACGCCTGCGGCAGCACGATCTTCCACAGCGTCTGGCGGCGGTTGAGGCCGAGCGCGTCGGCGGCCTCCCACTGGCCCTTCGGCACGCTCTCGATGGCGCCCTTGAGGATCTCGGCCTGGTAGGCGGCGGTGTTGAGGGTGAAGGCGAGCAGCGCGCACGACCAGGCATCGCGGAAGAAGCTCCACAGGCCGACCGATTCCAGCGCCGGGCGGAACTCGCCGAGGCCGTAATAGATGAGGAAGGTCTGGGCGAGCAGCGGCGTGCCGCGGAAGAAATAGACATAGGCATAGGCCGGCACCGAAAACAGCCGGTTGCGCGACATGCGCGCCGCGGCGACGGGAACCGACAGCAGCGCGCCGAACAGGATGGAAAAGAACACCAGGCGGATCGTCACCCACAGGCCGGCCAGATACTTGCCGGCATAGCGGCCGAAGAGATCGGGGTTCCAGGCGGTGACAAGCCACCAGGCCAGCGCCGCGAAGGCAAGCAGCCACAGGCCGACCAGAATGGCGCCGACGATCCTCGTGCGGGTCCAGGCCCGCGCCGGCGGCGGCGGCGCCTCGTGCACCCCGGTCATGCTCATCGGGCGGCCTGGCTCCGGTGCGCCCAGTCGGAAATCCAGGCGATGACGATGGACGACAGGATGGCGAGCACGAGATAGACCAGGCACGCGGCGCCGAAGAACAGGAACGCCTTCTTGGTGACGCGCGCGGCGACGCCGGCCTGGCGCAGGATGTCCGACAGGCCGATGGCCGAGACGAGCGCGGTGTCCTTGAGCAGGATGAGCCAGAGATTGGCCAGGCCCGGCAGCGCCAGCCGGATGAGCTGCGGCAGCACGACCAGCCGCATGGTCTTGCCGTAGGTCAGGCCGACGGCATAGCCGCCCTCGTACTGGCCCTTCGGGATGGCGCGGAAGGCGGAGAGGAACACTTCCGAGGCGTAGGAGGAAAACACCACGCCGAGCGCCACCATGCCGGCGACGAAGGCGTTGACCTCGATGACGCGCTCGATGCCGGCGAATTGCAGCACCTGCTGGATGCCGATCTGCGCGCCGTAGAACACGATGAACAGGGTGAGCAGTTCCGGCAGGCCGCGGAAGATGGTGGTGTAGATGTTGCCGGCAAGCCGGATGGCCGGCTCCTCGGCCTGCTTGGCGAGCGCGACGAAGAAGCCGATGACCAGGCCGACCGGCAGCGTCGCCAGGGCGAGCGTCAGGGTGACGCCGATGCCCGACAGGATTTCGTCGCCCCAGCCGGTGGGGCCGAAACTCAACAAGGTCCACGCCGTCTGCATGCGGCCCCTTTATGCCGTCCGCGCCGGGGGCGCGTCTCCCTTGCCTAGAGCAGCATGCGCGCCGCGGCTTGTCCACAGCCAAAGCGGCGCCATCCCCAAAGCGAAACGGCGCGCCCGGGAAGGGCGCGCCGCATGGCCGGTCGCGGATCGGCCGATCAGCCGCCGAACACGTCGAAGTCGAAGTACTTGTCGTTGATTTCCTTGTACTTGCCGCTGGCGCGGATGGCGTCGATGGCGGCGTTGAACTTGTTGACCAGGTCGGTCTCGCCCTTGCGGATGGCGATGCCGGCGCCTTCGCCGTGGATCTTCGGATCCGGGGTGATGAGGCCGAGGATCTTGCAGCAGGCGCCTTCCGGCGTCTTCAGCCATTCCGTCAGCACGGTGGAATCATCCGTCACCGCGTCGACACGGCCGTTGGCGATGTCGAGCTGGTATTCCTGGGCGGTCGGGTAGGACTTGATCTCGGAGTCCTTGTAGGTCGCCTCGGCGTAGTTCTGGTGGATGGTGGAGCCCTGCGCGCCGATCGACTTGCCGGCGAGCGCGGCGGGGGAGATGTCGGCGATGGCGGAATCCTTCGGCACGGCGATCGCCGGCGGGGTGTTGTAGTATTTGTTGGTGAAGTCGACCTTCTCCTTGCGCTCGTCGGTGATCGACATGGAGGCGATGATGGCGTCGAACTTCTTGGCCTGGAGCGCCGGGATGATGCCGTCCCAGTCCTGGGTGACGAATTCGCACTCCGCCTTCATCTCGGCGCACAGCGCATTGGCGATGTCGATGTCGAAGCCTTCGAGCTTGCCGTCAGCGGTCAGATTGTTGAAGGGCGGGTAGGCGCCCTCGGTGCCGATCTTCAGCTTCATCATTTCCTGCGCGGACGCAGCGCCAGTAGCCAGGATCAGCGCGGCCGCCGATGCGGCGAGGGTCAGGCGTTTGAAAACAGTCATGTCATCCTCTCTTGCTCATGCGGACGGGGCAGCTTCTGGCCCGACATTCCGATCGGGGGCCTGATGCCACCCGTTGAGCCGATATTCCCAACTTTTTTCGGAAAAAAGCAATCGGGCAAATGCGTCGCGGCAGCGGTTCAGCCGGCGGCGATCCGCCCGGCTTCGGCGAGATCGTCCGGCGTGTTGATGTTGAAGAACGGATCGGTGCCGGCGGCATCGAATTCCACCGCGCAATGGGGCTGCGCGGCGATGAACGCGCCGACGCCGCGCCTGCCGGCGTCGAGCGCGGCGCGCAGATCCGCCGCCAACCCCACCGGCCACAGCG
>JBATNB010000091.1:0-2647 GCA_049290135.1 Rhizobiaceae bacterium | reverse complement strand
GTGTCGATGCGGGCCGGGTCATGCGCCGGGCCGCCGCGGTGTCGGCCTGCCGTGCCGCGGCGGCAGGCGCGATGTCGGCGCTGCACTACGGCAATGTGTCGTTTGCCACCGGGCTGGTGTTCGCCGTCAAGATCGTCTTCATCGCCGCGCTCGCCGGCAATCTCTCGCCGCTGTCGGCGGCCGGCGCCGGCGCCCTTCTCGGCATCGCCGAGGCGATGTGGACCGGCTGGTTTGCCTCCGAATGGCGCGATGCCGCCATGCTCGGCGGGCTTTGCGCTTTTCTGGTGCTGACGGGACGGGCGCGCGGCTGATCACAGCACGCTGTTGGAAAAACGCCGTCGGGCAATCGACATTCGGACCAACAAATTGCAGCATGGCCGCGTTGGGAGAATTGTCGGGAGGTCCGTTTGCAAGCGTTGTTGGCCGTGTCACGCCTGATCGACCGGATCAACGAGTTCCTCGGGCGCCAGGTGTCGTGGCTGATCCTGGTGGCCGTTCTCGTTTCCGCCGGCAATGCCATCGTCCGCAAGGCCTTCGACATGTCGTCGAACGCATGGCTGGAACTGCAATGGTATCTGTTCGGCACGGTGTTCATGGTCGCCGGCGCCTATGCGCTGTTGAAGAACGAGCATGTCCGCATCGACATCGTGTCGGGCAGCCTGTCGAAACGGAAGCGGGACTGGATCGAGCTGTTCGGACACGTCTTCTTCCTCTTGCCCTTCACCGTGCTGATGGCGTGGCTGGCCTGGCCCTGGTTCTTCAACTCGTTTCGTAGCGGCGAAATGTCGGCCAGCGCCGGCGGCCTGATCATCTGGCCGGCCAAGGCGGTTGTGCTGATCGGCTTCCTTCTTTTGACGGCGCAGGCGATCTCGGAAATCATCAAGCGCGTGGCAATCCTGTCGGGGCACCTCAAGGATGAAACGCCGACCCATCCGCTCCCGCCGCAGGTCGAGGCCGAACTCGAGGCCGAAGGCATCGAGGTGATGAAATGATCGAGTTCGTCGCCCACGAACTTGCCGCCATCATGTTCATCACCGTGATGGCCATGCTGCTGATCGGCTATCCGGTCGCCTTCACGCTCGCCGCCGGCGGGCTGGCGTTCTTTGCCATCGGCGTCGAATTGTCGACCATCGCGCCGGACCAGATCCGGCTGTTCTGGCCGCTGCTGCAATCGCATCCCGAGCGCATCTACGGGATCATGTACAACGACACGCTGCTGGCCATCCCGTTCTTCACCTTCATGGGTATCATCCTGGAACGGTCGCGCATGGCCGAGGATCTCCTCGACACCATCGGCCAGCTGTTCGGGCCGGTCCGCGGCGGCCTGGCCTACGCGGTGGTGCTGGTCGGCGCGCTTCTGGCCGCCACCACCGGCGTCGTGGCGGCTTCCGTCATGGCCATGGGCCTGATCTCGCTGCCGATCATGATGCGCTACGGCTACAACGCCCCGGTGGCCACCGGCACCATCGCCGCGTCCGGCACGCTGGCGCAGATCATCCCGCCCTCGCTCGTCCTCATCGTCATGGCCGACCAGCTCGGCCGTTCCGTCGGCGACATGTACCAGGGCGCGCTCTTTCCCGCGCTGCTCATCGTCTCGGCCTATCTGGTCTACATCTTCCTCGTCTCCATCTTCCGCCCGAAATGGGTTCCCGCCCTGCCGGTCGAGGCGCGCACGCTCGGCGGCGGCGTCACGTCGCTGTTCGTCATGTTCGCGGCCGCGGCCCTCGTCTTCGTCGCCGGCTACTATGTGATCTTCGCCGGCCTGCGCTATGAAACCCGCTTCGTCTGGTCGGCAACGACGGCCACCGTGCTGGCCTATGGCGTGGCGCTCGCCAACAGCCGCCTCAAGCTCGGCCTGCTGTCCCGCTTGGCCGAGCAGGTCATCATCGTGCTCATTCCGCCGCTGGCGCTGATCTTCCTCGTGCTCGGCACGATCTTCCTCGGCATCGCCACGCCGACGGAGGGTGGCGCCATGGGCGCGACCGGCGCGCTCATCCTGGCCATCGCCAAGGGCCGGCTGAACCTGACCACGATCCGCCAGGCACTGGACGCCACGACGAAGCTTTCCGCCTTCGTCATGTTCATCCTGATCGGCGCGCGCGTGTTCGGCCTGACCTTCTACGGCCTGAACGGCCACATCTGGATCGAGGAGTTGCTGCTGGCGCTGCCGGGCGGCGATTTCGGCTTCCTGATGTTCGTCACCGTCCTCGTCTTCATTCTCGGCTGCTTCCTCGATTTCTTCGAGATCGCCTTCATCATGGTGCCGCTGCTCGCCCCCGTGGCCGAGAAGCACGGCATCGACCTGATCTGGTTCGGCATCATTCTCGGCATCAACCTGCAGACCTCGTTCCTGACCCCGCCCTTCGGCTTCGCGCTGTTCTACCTGCGCTCGGTCGCCCCGGCGTCCCCATGGCTGGACCAGACGACGAAGAAGATGATGCCGCCGGTCAAGACCATCGAGATCTATCGCGGCGTGCTGCCCTTCATCATCATCCAGTTCCTGATGATCGTCGTGGTCATCACCTTCCCCGGACTGGTCACGCGCTACAAGGGCTCGGCCGTGCCGCCCGGCGACATCAGGATCGAGGCGCCGGGCATTCCCGGCCTGCCCGGGCTCGGCCTGCCGCCGCTTGGGCAGCCGCAGGGC
>JBATNB010000090.1:0-10082 GCA_049290135.1 Rhizobiaceae bacterium | reverse complement strand
GTTCCAGGGCGGCGATCATCCCCGCCGGCCCGGCCCCGGTCACGAGCACGTCCCTGGTGGATGCTGTCGCCGACATGATGCTACTCCGCGTTCATGGCCCTGCTTATCGCATCGCCGCCTGCGCGCTTCAACGCGACGTTTCGCACAGGCGAGTCGACGAGCGCCCTTGTGCGGCGGGCCACGCTTGCGCATAAGACGGGGAAAGGCGCGCGTATCGGCGATCCGGGGCCGCCGTCATGCGAGGCAGGAGGCGCGTGAAACCACCTCTGTTTTCCCGTCCGGTCGGAAAGAAGGTCACCGCGCCGCAGGCCAAGGCCTTTTCGGTTCACCTCCTGACCGCCTCGGGATCCTTCCTTGCGTTCCTGTCGCTCGTGGCTGCGAGCGAGCAGCGCTGGCCCGCCATGTTCCTGTGGCTTGGCCTGGCGCTGGTCGTGGATGGCATCGACGGGCCGATTGCGCGCAAACTCCAGGTCAAGATGCTGTTGCCGACCTGGTCGGGCGATACGCTCGACAACATCATCGACTATGTGACCTACGTGCTGATCCCGGCCTTCGCGCTCTACCAGCGCGGTTTCATGGGCGAGGGCCTGTCTTTCCTGTCGGCGGCGATCATCGTGATTTCCAGCGCGATCTACTACGCCGACACCGGCATGAAGACGAAGGAGAACTTCTTCAAGGGCTTCCCGGTGGTCTGGAACATGGTCGTCTTCACGCTGTTCGTCATCCAGCCGGGCGAGTGGACCTCGTTCGCCGTCGTCCTGGTGGCGGCGGCGCTGTCGTTCGTGCCGCTGCAATTCCTGCACCCGGTGCGGGTCAAGCGGCTGCGGGAGGTGAACCTGCCGATCTTCGTCGCCTGGTGCCTGTTCGGCGCGGTCGCCGTGGTCCAGGGAATGGACGCCGACATGTGGGTGCGGATCGGCACGGCCGTGACCGGCGGATACCTGTTCGTGATCGGCGCGGTGATGCAGTTTTTTCCAGGGCTCGGCGCGAAAGGCACCACGGCATGACACATGCGATCCGTATCCACAGCCATGGCGGCCCGGACGTCATGCGCTTCGAGCCGCACGAGCCGGGCACCCCCGGCGCCGGCGAAGTGCTGATCCGCCACACGGCAATCGGCGTCAATTTCATCGACGTGTATTTTCGCACCGGCCTCTACCCGGCGCCGGCAGGGCTGCCTTTCATTCCCGGCAACGAGGGTGCCGGCATCATCGAGGCCGTCGGCGACGGCGTGGGCGACCTGCGGGCCGGCGATCGCGTCGCCTATGCCGGGCCGATTGGCGCCTATGCCGAGCGCCGCGTGATCGCCGCCGACCGGCTGGTGAAAATCCCCGACGGGATCGGCGAGGACCTGGCCGCGGCCATCATGCTGAAGGGCATGACGGCGGAGTACCTGCTGCGGCGGACCTTTCCCGTCAAGGCCGGCGACACCATCCTTTTCCATGCGGCGGCGGGCGGCGTCGGCCTGATCGCGGGTCAATGGGCCAAGGCGCTCGGCGCCACGGTGATCGGCACGGCGGGCGGTCCGGAAAAATGCGCTCTCGCCCGCGCGCATGGCTATGACCATGTGATCGACTACCGCTCCGCCGATTTCGTTGCCGAAGTGCGCCGCATCACCGGCGGGAATCTCTGCGACGTGGTCTACGATTCGGTCGGGGCGGATACGTTTCCCGGCTCCCTCGACTGCCTGCGCCCGCGCGGCATGTTCGTGTCCTTCGGGCAGTCGTCCGGATCGATCCCGCCGTTCAACCTGGCGCTGCTGTCGCAAAAGGGCTCGCTGTTTGCCACGCGGCCAACGCTGTTTTCCTACATCGCCAAGCGGTCCGAACTGCTGGAGTCGGCCAACGCGCTTTTCGACAAGGTCGGCTCCGGGACGGTCGCCGTGAAGATCAACCAACGCTATGCCCTGTCCGACGCGGCGACGGCCCACCGCGCGCTCGAAGGCCGCGGCACGACCGGCGCGTCCATCCTCATACCCTGAATTACCCGCGGTTTGGCGAAGGACTTTCTAGCGGGGTGACGATTAAGGGCGGCGAGTTCGGCGGGATAGCATGCCTGCAACAAAGGGGTGGAGCGCATGACCGGACCTACCGCGCCAAGCGGCGGCATGCTCCTCGAGGTGAGGGGACTGACGAAGGTTTTCGGCGCCTTGCGCGCCTGCGACGGCATTGACCTCGATATCGGCCCCGGCGAAATCCATGCGCTGCTCGGCGAGAACGGCGCTGGCAAGTCGACGCTGGTGAAGATGCTGTTCGGCTCGCTGGAGCCGACCGCCGGGGAAATCCGCTGGCGCGGAAAGCCGACCCGCGTGGCCACGCCGGCGCAGGCGCGCGCGCTCGGCATCGGCATGGTGTTCCAGCATTTCTCGCTGTTCGAGGCGCTGACGGCGGCGGAAAACATCGCCCTGTCGCTCGACAAGTCGGTCGCCCTCTCGGCTATCGCGGCGAAGGCGAAGTCGCTTTCGTCCGATTACGGGCTGCCGCTCGACCCGTCCTCGCTGGTCGGCGACCTTTCCGTGGGCGAGCGCCAGCGCATCGAGATCATCCGGTGCCTGCTGCAGGAGCCCGATCTCATCATTCTCGACGAACCGACATCGGTTCTCACGCCACAGGAAGCCGACCGGCTGTTCGTGACGCTCGAGCGGTTGCGGTCGGAAGGCAAGTCGATCCTGTACATCTCGCACCGGCTCGACGAGGTGAAGCGCCTGTGCGACCGGGCAACCGTGCTCAGGCATGGCAAGGTTGTCGGCGACTGCAATCCGCGCGACGAGACCGCCGCGTCGCTGGCGCGCATGATGGTCGGCGGCGACGTGCACGAGATCACGCGGACGCATGGCGAGAGCGCGGCCAGCGGAGAAACGCTGCTGGAAATCCACAACCTCGAACGCGCACCGACCGGGCCGTTCTCCATTCCGCTGACCGGGATTTCGCTGTCGATCCGGCCGGGCGAGGTGATCGGGATCGCCGGGGTCGCCGGCAACGGCCAGGGAGAATTCTTCGAGGCGATTTCCGGCGAGGCGATCCAGCCGGCGGCGAACATGGTGCGCATCCGCGGCAAGGACATGGGCCACACCGGGATCACCGCCAGGCGCAAGGCCGGCGCGTCGTTCGTGCCGGAGGAGCGGCTCGGCCACGGAGCGGTGCCGGGCATGCGGCTTTCGGAAAACCTGGTGCTTTCGCGGCACGCCACCGACCGGAAGGCGTTGCAGGGCCGGTTCGGCGTGCTTGCGCGCAGCGCGGTCGAAGAGGCGACCAAGCGCATCAACGCCGCCATGGACGTGCGCAAGAGCGCCGAGGACCCCGAAGCGGCGGCGCTGTCGGGCGGCAATCTGCAGAAATTCATCATCGGGCGCGAACTCGATCGCCAGCCCGCGGTCATGGTCGTGAACCAGCCGACCTGGGGCGTGGACGCGGGCGCCGCGGCGCGCATCCGGCAGTCGCTCATCGACCTGGCCCGCTCCGGATCGGCGGTGCTGGTCATCAGCCAGGATCTCGATGAGCTTTTCGAGATATCCGATGCCATCGCGGTCATGCATAATGGCGGCCTGTCGAAGCCGATCCCGATTGCCGAAGCGACATTCGAGAAGATCGGATTGCTCATGGGCGGGGCGGAACCCGGCCATGTGGCGCATGACGAGATGGGAATGACGTGATGCGTATCGAACTCGTGCGTCGTCCCCAGCACTCCTCGACCATGGCGGCCGTTTCGCCACTGATCGCGTTCGCGGCGACGCTGATCATCGGCGCGATCCTGTTCTGGGCAATCGGCAAGCCGCCGGGCGCGGCGCTCTATACCTATTTCATCGATCCGCTGACCGAGGTCTGGTCGCTGCACGAACTGGCCATCAAGGCCACGCCGCTCATCATCATCGCCGTCGGCCTGTCGATCGCCTACCTGTCCAACAACTGGAACATCGGCGCCGAGGGCCAGTTCATCATGGGCGGCATCTTCGGCTCGATGATCCCGATCCTGTTGCCCGGATTCCAGAATGTCCTCACGCTTCCGCTGATGCTGATGTTCGGCGTCATCGGCGGCATGGCGTGGGGCGCGATCCCGGCATTCCTGAAGACACGCTTCAACGCCAACGAGATCCTGACCAGCCTGATGCTCGTCTATGTGGCGCAATTGTTCCTCGACTGGCTGGCGCGCGGCTGGTTTCGCGATCCGCAGGGCTATGCCTTCCCCGGTTCGATCCGGTTTCCCGCCGCAGCGACGCTGCCTGAAATCGCGCCGACGCAGGGCGGGGCGCACTGGGGGCTCGCCTTCGCGCTGATCGCGGCCGTCGCGCTGTGGTTCGTCATGGCGCGCACGCTGAAGGGCTTCGAGGTCAAGGTGATGGGCGCGAGCCCGCGCGCCGGTCGGTTCGCGGGGTTCTCCTCGCGGAAGATGACGTTCTTCGCGTTCCTGCTGTCGGGCGGGCTCGCGGGCCTTGCCGGCATCACCGAGGTCTCGGGCGCGATCGGGCAATTGCGCGAGACGATCTCGCCCGGCTACGGCTTCACCGCGATCATCGTGGCATTCCTCGGCCGGCTCAACCCGATCGGCGTGTTCATCGCCGGGTTCGTGCTGGCGCTGACCTATCTCGGCGGCGAGGCCGCGCAGATCGCGCTCGGCATTTCCGACAAGCTGGCGCGCGTCTTCCAGGGCCTGCTCCTGTTCCTGGTGCTGGCCTGCGACACGCTGATCTATTACCGCATCCGGTTCGTCGGCACGGGCAGGACGCCGGCGGGAGCGGCCTGATGGACATTTTCCAGAACATCATCCTGACCATTGCGACGGCGGCGACGCCGCTCTTGATCGCCGCCATCGGCGAACTGGTCGTAGAGCGCGCCGGGGTGCTCAACCTCGGCGTCGAGGGCATGATGGTGATCGGTGCCGTGTGCGGGTTCGCCGCCGCGGTGCTGACCGGTTCGCCCTGGGCCGGCGTTGTCGCGGCAATCGTCGCCGGCGCGCTGTTTTCGCTGCCGTTCGGGTTCCTGACGCTGACGCTGGCGACCAACCAGGTCGCCACCGGATTGTCGCTGACGCTGCTCGGCATCGGCTTGTCGGGGCTGATCGGCGAGGCCTTTGTCGGTTCGCCCGGCGTGCGCCTGCCCAACATCGCGATACCCTACCTGACCGACATTCCGCTCGTCGGGCGGCTGTTGTTCGGGCAGGACCCGATCTTTTACCTGTCGATTCTGCTCACCGCCGGGGTGGTGTGGTTCCTGTTCAAGACCCGGGCGGGCCTGACGCTGAGGGCGATGGGCGACAGCCACAGCTCCGCGCATGCGCTCGGCATTCCGGTCATCCGCAACCGCTACCTCGCGGTGATGTTCGGCGGGGCGTGCGCGGGCCTGGCCGGCGGGCACCTGTCGCTGGTCTACACGCCGCAATGGGTGGAGAACATGACCGCGGGGCGCGGCTGGATCGCGCTGGCGCTGGTGGTGTTTGCCTCGTGGCGGCCGTGGCGGGTGGTCGCCGGCGCCTACCTGTTCGGCGCCGTGACCATCGGGCAGCTGCACACGCAGGCGCTCGGCTTCGGCATCCCTTCTCAACTGCTTTCTTCGCTGCCCTATCTGGCGACGGTCGTCGTTCTTGTTCTAATCTCCCGCAACAGGCGGCTAACGATGATGAACACGCCGGCATCGCTGGGACGGCCATTCGTGCCGGATCGATAGGAACAGCCGGGAAACAACGGAATCGCGTCGGGAATGGCGCGAATGGACTTGAAACAACGGGAGATAACGAAATGAAATCCATCGTTTTTGGACTGGCGGCATCGCTCGCGATGACCGTCGCCGGTTCGGCGCTCGCCGCCGACAAGTACAAGGCCTGCTTCGTTTATGTCGGTTCCAAGACCGACGGCGGCTGGACCCAGGCGCATGAGGCCGGCCGTCAGCTGGTCGAAGCCCAGCTCGGCGACAAGGTCGAGGCGCTGTTCGTCGAGAACGTGCCGGAAGGGCCGGACGCCGAACGCGCCGTCGAGCGTTTCGCCCGCGAAGGGTGCGGCATCATCTTCACCACCTCCTTCGGCTTCATGGATCCGACCATCGCGGTGGCGGCCAAGTTCCCGGACGTCAAGTTCGAACATGCGACCGGCTTCAAGACCGCGGCGAACGTGACCACCTACAATTCGCGCTTCTACGAAGGCCGCTACATCATCGGCCAGATGGCCGGTAAGATGTCGAAGGCCGGGGTCGCCGGCTACATCGCCTCCTTCCCGATCCCGGAAGTGGTGATGGGCATCAATTCGTTCCTGCTCGGCGCGCGTTCGGTCAACCCGGACTTCAAGCTGAAGGTCGTCTGGGTCAACACCTGGTTCGACGCCGGCAAGGAAGCCGACGCTGCCAAGGCGCTGATCGACCAGGGGGTCGACATCCTGACGCAGCACACCGATTCCACCGGCCCGATGCAGGTTGCCGAAGAGCGCGGCATCAAGGCCTTCGGGCAGGCGTTCGACCAGATCAAGGCCGGCCCCAACGCCCAGCTTTCGGCGATCCTCGACACCTGGGGACCGTATTACGTGAAGCGGATCACCATGGCGATGGACGGCACGTGGAAGGGCGGCGAATCGAGCTGGGACGGCCTCAAGGACGGCATTCTCGCGATGGCGCCCTATACCAACGTGCCGGACGACGTGAAGGCGATGGCGGAGAAGACCGAAGCGGCGATCAAGGACGGCTCGCTGCATCCCTTCACCGGACCGGTCAAGAAGCAGGACGGCTCGGATTGGCTGGCCGCTGGCCAGGTTTCCGATGACGGCACGCTGCTCGGCATGAACTTCTACGTCGAAGGCGTGGACGACAAGCTGCCGCAGTAATCGGCGCCATCCGGCGCAGGCGGAATGGCGCGGCGGCAACGCCGCGCCATTTGCGTTTTCACGCCGGACGCAGCGGCGCGATCCGGCGGAGGCGTTCGCCAAGGCGGGAAAGCAGGCGGCGCGCCGGGCGCTCGACATAGCGGACGATGATCGCCGATACGACGCAGGCGAGCACGAGCGTGGCGGCGAGCGCGCCCCAGCGGCCGAGGGCCGGTTCCAGAGCGTCGATGACGATGTATCCGGCATTCTGGTGCACCAGGTAGAGCGGATAGGTCATCAGCCCGGCAAATCCGATGGCGCGCGCGCCGGGAAGGGCGGTTTTCAGGGCAAGCGCGCCGTGAAACAGCAGGTGGATCACCGCCGCGGCGGTGACCAGGGCAACCGGGGACAGCGCCACGTCATAGTGATCCAGCATCCAGCCGCGGGTGCGGAAGGCCGTCGCGGCGGCCAGCAGGAAAGCCGCGGCCATCAGGACCAGCGTTTCAGGCGTGCGCCCGTGGCGCCGCATGTGGAAAGCCAGCACGCCACCGGAGAAAAACCCGGCATATTCGGTCACGAACGCCAGGCGCAAGGCGCCGGAGTCCAGCACGAACTCATTGAGCGCCGCCAGAAGCATCCATCCGGCGATCCATTCCGGCAGGCGGCTCTGGAACAGCCCCAGCGCGATGAGGACGGCGACCCAGGCATAGAAGACGATTTCCAGCATGATCGACCAATACACACCGTCGACAAAGGGCTGGCCCAGCGCCGGCGCAAAGAAGAACAGGTTTGCCACGTACTGGCTTGCCGACACCGGCAGCGCCGGATGGCCGGCGACAAGGAGAATGGCGAAGGTCAGGGTCATGCCGGCCAGATAGCCGGGAACCAGCCTGGAAAAGCGGGCGAAGGCGAAATCGAAGGCGCTCCGGCCTTCCGCCGACCAGGCAATGACATAGCCCGAAATGAGGAAGAACAACTGCACGCCGAGATAGCCGAAAAGGGCGTAACCGGCGAGCTCCGGATAGGTCACGTCGAGATAGCCATCGGCTGCCGCGCCGCGAAACAGATAGTGAAACGCCAGCACCGCGAGCGCGGCGACCACGCGCAACAGGTCGAGCGACGCCATGCGGGCAGACGCGGGAACTGGCGCGGAACGGGCTTTTGACGGATTGGGCGTGCTCATGGGCCGGATCGAAACCGCAAATGCCGGCCCGGCGCAACGCGAAGGTTTACAAAGGGTAAACCGGAATGGTTACGCCGCGGACCCGTGCAGGTCGTAGGCGTCGGCCGCCTCGATCTTCACGGTGACGATGTCGCCGACGCGTAGCGGCCGACGCGACGACACATGCACGACCCCGTCGATTTCGGGCGCGTCGTAGCGGCTGCGGCCCCTGGCGGTCGCGCCATCGCTGGCATCGATGATGACCGGCAGGCGCTTGCCCACCTTCTTCCTGAGGTTGGCGGCGGAGACCTTCTGCTGGCGCGCCATGAAGCGGTTCCAGCGCGATTCCTTGACCTCGTCGGGCACTGCCGGCAGGCCGAGATCGTTGGCGCCGGCGCCGCGCACCGGTTCGTACTTGAAGCAGCCGGCGCGATCGATCCGGGCTTCGTCGAGCCAGTCCAGCATCATCTCGAAATCTTCCTCGGTCTCGCCGGGAAAGCCGACAATGAAGGTCGAGCGCAGCGCCAGGTCAGGGCAGTCCTCGCGCCAGCGCCGGATGCGGTCGAGGGTCTTTTCCTGGTGCGCGGGACGTCGCATCGCCTTGAGCACAAGCGGGCTGGCATGCTGGAACGGGATGTCGAGGTAGGGCAGCACCTTGCCTTCCGCCATCAGCGGAATGACCTCGTCGACATGCGGGTAGGGATAGACATAGTGGAGCCTGATCCATGCACCGAGATCGCCCAGCTCGCGGGCCAGCTCGAAAAACCGCGTGCGAACAGACTGTTCCTTCCAGATGCTCGGTTCATACCTGAGGTCCAGTCCGTAGGCGCTTGTGTCCTGCGAGATCACCAGGATCTCCTTCACGCCGGCGTTCACCAGCTTTTCGGCTTCCCGCAGGACATCGCCGATCGGGCGCGAGACGAGGTCGCCGCGGAGGGCCGGGATGATGCAGAAGGAGCAGCGGTTGGAGCAGCCCTCGGAGATCTTGAGGTAGGCGTAATGGCGCGGCGTGAGCTTCACGCCCTGTTCGGGCACCAGGTCGAGATAGGGATCATGTTCCGGCGGCGCGGCTTCATGCACCGCGGTCATGACATTCTCGTAGGCCTGCGGACCGGTAATGGCGAAGACGCCGGGGTGACGCTCGCGGATCACCTCCGGTTCGGCGCCAAGGCAACCGGTCACGATGACCTTGCCGTTTTCGCGCATCGCCGCGCCGATGGCCTCAAGGCTCTCGTCGCGGGCGGAATCGAGAAAGCCGCAGGTGTTGACGATAACCAGATCGGCGCCATCGTGCTTGCGCGCGATTTCATAGCCCTCGGCGCGCAGGCGGGTAACGATCCGCTCGGAATCGACCAGCGCCTTCGGACATCCGAGAGAAACGAAACTGACACGCGGCGCGGACATGGGCTCGGTGGCTCCGGCTTGCAAAACGCGGGCCGGTAACACGGAACGGGGCCCACGGGAACCATTTTCCGCGCCGGGGCTTCGCATGGCCGCGCAAAGCACCTATCTCACGGGGATCAGCCGGGGACCGGACATGCCCTTCGCCTTCGACAATTCGTATCAGCGCCTGCCCGAGCGCCTGTTCGCACGGGTGGAGCCGGCGCGCGTGTCGAACCCGACGATGGTGGCGTTCAATGCGCCGCTCGCAGCCGAACTCGGAATCGATGCCGGACGTCTTGGCGGACCGGATGGCGCCCGGATCCTGTCCGGCAATCTTTTGCCGCCCGGCGCGCAACCGATCGCCAAGGCCTATGCCGGGCATCAATTCGGCCATTTCGTCGCCTCGCTTGGTGACGGGCGCGCCATTCTCCTCGGCGAGGTGATCGACACCAACGGCCGGCGCCGCGATATCGAACTGAAAGGGGCAGGGCGCACGCCTTATTCGCGCAACGGCGACGGCAGGGCGGCACTGGGGCCGGTCCTGCGCGAGTACATCGTGTCGGAAGCCATGCATGCGCTCAACATCCCGACCACGCGGAGCCTGGCCGCGGTGGCGACGGGCGAGCCGGTGTTTCGCGAAGAATTGCTGCAGGGCGCGGTGCTGACGCGTGTCGCGGCTTCCCACCTGCGGATCGGCACGTTCCAGTATTTCGCCGCGCGGCACGACGCCGGCGCGCTGGCCGCGCTGGTCGAGCA
>JBATNB010000089.1:0-2568 GCA_049290135.1 Rhizobiaceae bacterium | reverse complement strand
CCCGCGCCGTGTTCGACGCGCTGCCGCTGCTCAAGGAGGCCGACACGGTCGAGGTGCTGACCGTCGACGCGCCCGACACGCATGACCAGACCGCCGGCATGGCCGGGGCGGAGATCGCCGCCACGCTCGCCCGCCATGGCATCAAGGTCACCGCGGTGCCGGAGCATTCCGCCGGCATCCCCGTCTCCGCCGTCATCTCCAACCGCGTCGCCGACACCGGCGTCGATCTGGTCGTGCTCGGCGCGTTCTCGCACCGCCGCCTCACCGAACTGCTGTTCGGCGGCGTCACCCGCTCGATCCTGTCGGGCATGCCCGGCCTGACGCTGATGTCGCGATAGGCACCGCTCGCCCCGGACCGGGGCGAGGTTGAAGGCACGCCGGTTCCCCTCCTCCTTCGGGGGTCCGAAGGCCGGGCGAGGCCCGCCCCGGACGGGCAAAAGGTGGGGGTATGAGACGCTCGGCCCGTCGCGTCGTCATCCCGGTGCGGACCCATTCGTTTTCGTCATTCCAGGGCCGCGTCCTCTTTTCTTTCGTCATTCCGGGGCCGCGAAGCGGAACCCGGAATCCATGCCTGAACGGATCGGAAGGCACCGGCGGTCGCGGCCATGCAGCGGCGCCCGGACATGGATTCCGGGTTCGCCGTTCCGGCGCCCCGGAATGACGAGAAAGGGGGAGCGGCCCCGGCATGAAGAATACAAGGGCGGTGCCCCTCCCCCTCATGGTGAGCCGGGCCAAAGGCCCGTGTCGAACCACGAGGGGAGATGCGAGAGATACGCCATTGGCAAGGCGTGGGGCGCCAGTAGAGATTGCCCCGACCCGGATCTGTTTCGCGCCTTGCCGCCCGCCCCCGTTCCGCGCTATGCGCCGGCATTGATCGCCGCACACGCCGGAGCCCGCCAATGTCGCTGCCCGAAAAGGCCTTCCCCGTCTCCTGGGACCAGTTCCACCGCGACGCCCGCGCGCTCGCCTGGCGGCTGTCGCCGCAGAAGGAGAAGCTGCGCGCCATCGTCTGCATCACCCGCGGCGGGCTGGTGCCGGCGGCCATCATCTCGCGCGAACTCGGCATCCGCCTGATCGAGACGGTGTGCATCGCCTCCTACCACGACTACACCGAGCAGGGCGAATTGCGGGTGCTGAAGGACGTGCAGCCGGCGCTGCTGGACAACGAGGGCGAAGGCGTGCTGGTCGTCGACGATCTGACCGACACCGGCAAGACCGCGGCCATCGTGCGCGCCATGATGCCGAAGGCGCATTTCGCCACCGTCTATGCCAAGCCAAAGGGCGTGCCGATGGTTGACACCTACGTCACCGAGGTCAGCCAGGACACCTGGATCTATTTCCCCTGGGACATGGGCTTCACCTACCAGAAGCCGATCGCCGAGGGCCACGCCGGCTGATCGGCCGCTCGCCTGCCCGCCCGACAGCGCCGTTACCTGCAGCCCGGTGCGCGCCGCGATCGCCCGGGCGATCAGGTCGGCGGCGTTGATGTCGGTGAGCTTCACCTCGATGCGGCTGATGCCCTGCGGCAGGTCGAACAGCCCGCGCGCCGCCGGCATTCATCAGCGGATCGGCGCCGATTGACCGGCTTCAAGGCAGCGTGGCGGCTTTCATGGCAGCATTCGGTTTTATGCGACGGAGGCTGCCATGAAAACCAATGCGCTTCCCCATTACGACGACAGCGTCAACACCACCGACTGCTGCCCGCAATTCAATCCGGACGGGTGGGACGATCAGGTCCTGCATTTCGACAACAAGCGCTTCCTTCGCGCCGTCACCCATTCGATCATGCATGTGCCGATTGATATGAGTCGCGTTTTCGCCCGCGTGCAGAAAGCCATCGCCGACGCCGATGCACAGGAACCCGGTCAGGTCCTTGTCATTAGTCGCGAGCTTTCGCCGTTCAAGGCCGAGCATTTCTTCGCCGTCGACAAGCCGGTGCCCGGCGAGGAGATGACGGCGCTCAGCGGCGACTTCATCACCAGGGTATTCGAGGGCCCCTACAGCCAAATGGGCGAATGGGCGAAGACGATGGAGCAGGCGGCGCGCGAGCGCGGCGCACCGGCCAAAAGCATTGCGTTTTTCTACACCACCTGCCCGAAATGCGCGAAAGTGTATGGCAGGAACCACGTCGTCGGATTGGCGGAGGTTTAGGCGGCGACCGGTTGCGCGCTTTCGCTCATCTCGCGTGAACCAAGCGAGTGAAGCGAGCCGGATGAGGGTTTTGTTCGCGTGGCACGCGCCATGCGCCCTCCGAGGGCCACGCGGGCTGATCAGCCGCTCGCCTGCCCGTCGGCGATCAGCACCTGCCGCCGGCAGTGGCCGGCGATCGTCTCGTCATGGGTGGAGATGAGGAAGGTAGCGCCGTCCTCGCGGTTGATCTCGCCGATCAGCGCCATCACCTGCGCCGCCGAATCGCGGTCGAGATTGCCGGTCGGCTCGTCGGCCAGCACCAGGTCCGGCCGGTTCATCAGCGCGCGCGCCACCGCCACGCGCTGCTTCTGCCCGCCCGACAGCGCCGTCGCCTTGTAGGCAATGCGGTTCGCCAGCCCGACGCGTTCGAGCAGGTGC
>JBATNB010000088.1:0-1603 GCA_049290135.1 Rhizobiaceae bacterium | reverse complement strand
CCGCTTCGTTGAGCGGCGCCGACGCATTCCAGTCGAGATAGGCGCGCGTGGCATGCATGCCCGGATCGATTCCCTCTGTTGCAGCCCTGCCCCGTCGCATTTTCCTTGAAAATCGCGGAGCCCTTATCCTATTTAGCCGCTCGCGGACATTTCCGCTGCTTTATTAGAACGGTTCTAAACCTAAGGTGCGCCCCGGCGCTGGTCAAGGCTGGCACGGCAGGAACGAGGATCACGATGCCCGAAGTCATTTTCAACGGCCCGGCCGGTCGGCTCGAGGGACGCTATCAGCCCTCGACCAACAAGAGCGCGCCGATCGCCATCGTGCTGCACCCGCATCCTCAGTTCGGCGGCACCATGAACAACCGCATCGTCTACGACCTGTTCTACATGTTCCAGAAGCGCGGCTTCACCACGCTGCGCTTCAATTTCCGCGGCATCGGCCGCAGCCAGGGCGAATTCGATCACGGCATGGGCGAATTGTCCGACGCGGCCTCGGCGCTCGACTGGGTGCAGTCGCTGCATCCCGATTCCAAGACCTGCTGGGTAGCCGGCTACTCGTTCGGGGCATGGATCGGCATGCAGTTGCTGATGCGCCGTCCGGAAATCGAAGGCTTCATCTCGGTCGCGCCGCAGCCCAACATCTATGATTTCTCGTTCCTGGCGCCCTGCCCGTCGTCGGGGCTGATCGTGCATGGCGATGCCGACAAGGTCGCGCCGCCGAAGGATGTCATGGGACTGGTCGACAAGCTGCATCACCAGAAGGGCATCGTCATCACCCAGAAGACGATTCCCGGCGCCAACCATTTCTTCCCCGACCACATGGACGAGCTGATCGGCACCTGTTCCGATTACATCGACCGTCGCCTGAACGGCGAACTCACGGAAGCCAAGCCGAAGCGGCTGCGCTGAACGCGCCGCGAAATCGGCCGACGCCCCGGCCGCCATCGCGGCGCCATCGATCCCGGCCGCTTCCGCCGGGATCGCCTTGCCTCCGGTCGAGCCGCTTGAGGCGGACTGCGACGGCCGAGCCTACAATATCCTGTCGCATTTCCGGTACTGGCGCTGCGCATCGGCCTCGCAGGCGCGCGTGCACACTTCGCGGGCGGCCGGCTCGTCCTCCGGGAACGCGTTGTCACACACGTCCGCGCAGCGGGCGAAATCGATGAACACCTTGCGTTCGCAGGCCTGGATGCGCCGTTGCCGCGCGCTGCGCGGCTTGGCGATCGGGTTGGTCTCGGCGAACTGGAGGCCCTTACCCGTGCCGGGGTCGAGCTCAGACGCGCCTGCCGGGCTCGTCGCGATGATGAGCGTAGCAAGCGCCACGCGGCCAAGTTCCCGCCATGTTCTGTATCCGGCTGTCATGATGTCCTCCCGGACTGCCGACCAGCGCCCCGTCATCACCATCGCGCCCGGGATATGAACCGTTCGTGAACGAAAGGCTCACGGCCGCGCCAGCACACCCCCCGTCACCGCGCCCCGGCACCCGGTCGTCGACGGGAAGGTCAGAGCCAAGCCGTTGAGCGAGCGCACCGCCAGATAGGCCCACGCCTCTGCCTCCATCGCGTCGCCATCGAACCCGGCCGCTTCCGCCGGGATCGCCTCG
>JBATNB010000087.1:0-2526 GCA_049290135.1 Rhizobiaceae bacterium | reverse complement strand
CCTGTGGGTGACGGCGGTTTCGCAGTCGGGCGGGCGCGGCCGGCAGGGACGCGCCTGGGTCTCCGAGCCGGGAAACCTCTATGCCTCGGTCGTGCTCATCGATCCCGCGCCGATCGAACGCGTCGGCACCTTGCCGCTGGTCGTGGCGCTGGCGGTGCATGACGCGCTGCGGCCCGATTTCGCCGCGCTGCCCGACCGGTTGAAGATCAAGTGGCCGAACGACATCCTCATCGACGGCGCCAAGGTGAATGGCGTGCTGATCGAAAGCGAACGCCTGGCCGACGGCCGGCTCGCGGTGGTCGCCGGCATCGGCGTGAATGTCGTATCGCATCCCGGCTCGACACCGTATCCGGCGACGGATCTGCGCCAGGCGGGTGCCGCGACCGGTCTCGATACGCTGCTCGGCCGCCTCGCAACGGCGTTTTCGTCAAGGCTCGGCGAATGGCGCGCCGGCACGGGCTTCGCGCATTTGCGTCCGGCCTGGAAGGCGGCTGCGCGCGGCCTCGGCGACGAGGTCTCGGTGCGGCTCGCGGACGGGGAAGCGCGCGGCGTGTTTGAAGACCTGGACGAGGAAGGCTATCTGTGTCTGGCCACCCCGACGGGACGTCGCCGCATTTCCGCGGGCGACCTGTTTTTCATTCCGGCATCAGGGACGATGAAATGACCAAGAACGCTGGCGCCGAACTCGTGTTCATTCCGCTCGGCGGCGTGGGCGAGATCGGCATGAACTTCGCGCTTTACGGCTTCGGGCCGGAACGCACGCGCGAGTGGATCGTCGTGGATTGCGGCGTCACCTTTCCCGATGCCGAGCATCCCGGCACCGACCTGATCATGGCCGACATTACCTACATCCGCGAGCGCCGCGACCGGTTGCGCGGAATCATCATCACGCATGCGCACGAAGACCATTATGGCGCGCTGTCGAACCTGTGGCCGGAAATCCCCGTGCCGGTGTGGGCGACGCCGTTCACCGCCGGGCTGATGGAAGCCAAGCGCAACGAGGAACCCGGCTCGCCGCGCATCCCGGTGACGATCTATCGCGCCGGCGACCGCTTCGAGGTCGGGCCGTTCGCCATCGAGGCCATCAATGTCTCCCATTCGATCCCCGAACCGGTCTCGCTGGCCATCACCACGCCGCTCGGCACGGTGATCCACACCGGCGACTGGAAGATCGACACCGAGCCGACTCTTGGCGGGAAGACCGACGAGGCACGGTTCCGCGCGCTGGGCGACCAGGGTGTGCTGGCGACGATCTGCGATTCGACCAACGCGGTCGTCGAAGGCGAATCGCCGTCGGAAACCGCCGTCGCCCGCAGCCTGCGGACCATCATCGAGGACGCGCCCGGCCGGGTGGCGATCACGACGTTCTCGTCGCATGTCGGGCGACTGCGCTCCATCGCCATGGCGGCGCGGGACGCCGGACGCCAGGTGCTCGTGCTCGGCCGCTCCATGAAGCGGGTCATCGATGTGGCCGGCGACCTCGGCTATCTCGACGGCCTGCCGCCCTTCCTCGACGAATCGCAGTTCGGCTACATCCCGCGCGACAAGGCGGTCATCATCTGCACCGGCAGCCAGGGCGAACCGCGCGCGGCGCTGTCCAAGCTCGCCAACGACGAAATGAAGAACGTGGCGCTGTCGCCGGGCGACATCGTGATCTACTCCTCGCGCGCCATCCCCGGCAACGAGAAGGCCATCATCGCCGTCAAGAACAGGCTGATCGACCAGGGGATCCGCATCTTCGAGGACACCGAGGCGCTGGTGCATGTCTCCGGCCATCCGCGCCGCGGCGAGGTGCGCCAGATGTATGCCTGGACACGCCCGCGCATCGCCGTGCCGGTGCATGGCGAAGCCGCGCATCTGGCCGCCCACGCATCGCTGGCCGCCATGGCCGGGGTGCCGGACGTGGCGCAGATCCGCAATGGCGACATCCTGCGGCTGGCGCCGGGCGGCGCGGCGATCATCGGCAAGGCGCCGGTCGGGCGGGTGTTCAAGGACGGCAAGCTCGTCGGCTCCGACGAGGAAATGTCGATCGGCGAGCGTCGAAAGCTGTCCTTCGTCGGCCACGTCGCCGTCAACATCGTCTTCGACGACCGCGCCGACCTTGCCGGCGAGCCGGACCTTGTCGCCGTCGGCGTGCCGGAGAAGGATGCCGATGGCAACGTGATCGAGGATCTCCTGCTCGACGCGGCGGAAAGCGCCGTGCAGTCGATCCCGCGCCAGCGTCGCAAGGATCTCGATCTGGTCGCCGAGGCGGTGCGCCGTGCGGTGCGCTCCGCCGCCGAGGACTGCTGGGGCAAGAAGCCGATCGTCACCGTGTTCGTCACGCAGTAGGAGGGCCCGATGCTCGGACGATTGAACCACGTGGCGCTCGCGGTTCCCGATCTCGCGGCGGCGACCGCGCTTTACCGCGACACGCTCGGCGGCCGGGTCTCGGCGCCGCAGGCGCTGCCCGCGCACGGCGTCACCGTCGTGTTCGTCGATGTCGGCAACACCAAGGTCGAACTGCTCGAACCGCTGGGCGAGGCC
>JBATNB010000086.1:0-1513 GCA_049290135.1 Rhizobiaceae bacterium | reverse complement strand
GCGCCGAACGGCAGGCGGCGGTCGACGACTTCCGTCGCTGCATCGACGTGGCGATCGAGATCGGTGCCACCCGTGTGACCAACTGCCCGCTGAACGACGGCATCGACTATCCCTTCGAACTCGACTTTGCACGCGCCTACGACACCGCCGCCGAGTGTTATGCGCAGATTGCCGACCACGACCCGCGCTTCCAGGTGTGCATCGAATACAAGATCAGCGAGCCGCGCATGCGTTCGCTGCTCGGCACCGCCGGCGAGACGGCGGCGTTCTGCCAGATGGTCGGCCGCGACAACCTGGGCGTCACGCTGGACGTCGGGCACGCACTGTTTGCCAACGAGAACGCGGCGCAGTCGGCGGCGCTGCTGGCCAAGGCCAAGCGGCTCTTCTACGTGCACATGAACGACAACGACGGCCGCGCCGACTGGGACCTGCTGCCCGGCGCCGTGCACACCTGGGAAACGGTCGAGGTGCTGCACACGCTGCGGGCGCTGGGCTACGACGACTGGTTCACCTTCGACATCGTGCCCAAGGAGCTGGAACCGGTCGAGTTCTTCGCCACCGCCGCCAAGCTGACGCGCCAGTTGGAGGCCGTCGCCCAGCGTATCGAACCGGCGAAGCTGGCCGAACTGCGGCAGCAGAAGAACGCCGCGCGCACGCTGGCCTACCTGCACACGCTGATCTGATCTCACGCCACCGATGGAGCCCGCATCATGACCCCCACCCCCCGCGAACTGTCCAGCGCGATCCGCTTCCTGGCCATGGACGCGATCGCCCGCGTCGGCGACGGCCACCCTGGCACACCGCTGGGTGCGGCCGACATCTGCACGGCGCTGTTCACACGCCACCTGAAGTTCGACCCCGCCAACCCGCGCTGGCCGGACCGCGACCGCTTCGTGCAGTCCAACGGCCACGGTTCGACCCTGATCTACGCGCTGCTGCATCTGGCCGGCTACGCGGCGTTTCCGATCGAGCAGATCAAGCGCTTCCGCGAACTCGGCTCGCACACGCCGGGGCATCCGGAGTACGAGCCGGATCACGGCGTCGAGACGACCACCGGGCCGCTGGGCCAGGGCATCGCCAATGCCGCGGGCATGGCCGTGGCCGAGGCCATGCTCAACGCCGAGTTCGGCGACGACATCGTCAACCACCACACCTACACCCTGGTCGGCGACGGTTGCCTGATGGAGGGCATAGGCCACGAGATCATCTCGCTGGCCGGCCACCTGCGGCTGGGGCGCCTGATCGTCCTGTACGACGCCAACGGCATGACCGACGATGGCGCGGTGGCGCAGGCGGTGTCAGAGGACTACCGCGTCCGCTTCGCCTGCGCCGGCTGGCACGTGCAGGAGTGCGACGGCCACGACCAGGACGCGGTGGCGGCGGCGATCGCTGCTGCCAAGCTCGATCCGCGGCCGTCGATGATCCAGTGCAACACGATGATCGGCTTTGGCGTGCCGCGCATCCAGGGCCAGCGCGTCGCGCACGGCGGCAAGATCACTGCCGACGACTGCAC
>JBATNB010000085.1:0-2156 GCA_049290135.1 Rhizobiaceae bacterium | reverse complement strand
GGCCTATGTGCGGCGCGTCCAGGCGGAGCGGCCGGCGGGCGAGGACCTGTCGGAGTCCGGGCCGTTCGAACCGGCCCCGCGGGACAAGGCCGACGACCGCTTCAGCGGCGGCGTCTGGTTCCGCCTGGGACAGGGGCGCAAGCACAATGTCGAGCCGCGCTGGCTGCTGCCGGCGCTGTGCAATCTCGGCCATCTCACCCGCAAGGACATCGGCTTCATCCGCATCCTCGACCACGAGACGCGCTTCGAGGTGCGGGCGGAAAAGGCGGAGCGCTTCCTGGAGGCGGCGAGCCACGCCAAGGGCGGCGACAGGGGGCTGAAAGTGGCCCGCTTCGAAGGCGATCCGTCGATCCTGCCGCCGCGCAAACCGCGCAGCCAGGACGATGCGCCATCGCGGAAGGACAAGGCGAAGGGCGGCCCGAAACGCGTGGCCGATCGACCGGACGGCACCAGGCCGGCATTCGAAAAACCGCGCAAACCCTTCAGGAAAAAGCCGAAATCCGGAAAGCCGGGGGCTACGAGGGGCTGATTCAGCCCACCCCTTTGGCGTTCTTCCGTTTCAGCTTATGTTCGGCGGTCTTCAAGCGGAGGGAGGCCGCCATGAAACACAATCACGTCGCCATCGCGCTGCTGGTGATCGCGCATCTGGCGCTCGGTTTTCTCTGGTACTCGCCATTCCTGTTCCTGGAGCCGTGGGCGGCCGGATTCCGGCTGAACCTGGCGGCGATGGCGGCGCCGAACCCGCTCGCCTTCGTGTTCATCGTGCTTGGCGCGGTGGTTTCGAGCTATGTGCTGTCGTGGCTGATCCTCCGGCTCGACATTGCCGGTTTCGGCGGCGCGGTGATGCTGGCGCTGGCGCTGTGGGCGGGGCCGGTGTTCGCCGCGCTGGCGCCGCACTATCTGTTCGGGCAGGTAGGGATTCCGGCGCTGGCGATCGACCTGGCCAATGTGCTGGTGGCGCTGGTGATCTCGACAGTCGTGCTGGCATTGTGGCGGCGCGGGCCCGGCTGATTTCGCCGCGCGCTGCGTGCACTCCGGGGAATATTTGGCCGTAACCGTCGGCCGGTCGCCCGCCGGTGGCGATTATCCGGCGGCGTGGCCGTTGCGCCCCGGCGCAACGCGCGCCAGACTGGGGTGCACTGCCGGAATGGCAGGCGGGGAGGGACAATCATGACCGGCACGCAGATCGGCTTTTTCGGATCGATCGCCTGGACGATCGCCATGCTCGGGCTGCTGGCCTGGGTTCGCGTCTCGCTGACCCTGGCGGGTCAGAAGCGGGCGAACTCGTTCAAGCCCACCGGCGAGGACCTGGACGGGTTTGGCCAGCGGGTCACGCGCGTTCACGGCAATTGCGTCGAGCATCTGCCGTTCGCGCTGGCGCTGCTGCTCTATGCGATGCACACCGGCAATACGGGGGTGACGGACGCCACCGGGCCATTCTTCCTGGCGCTTCGTGTCGCTCAATCATCCGTCCACCTCTATTCGACGCGAAACCGCTTCGTGCAGTACCGCTTCTTCCTGTTCCTGGCGCAGATCGTCATCATGGCGGTGTGGCTGGTGGCGCTGGTCCTCGGCTGAGCGCGATCAGGCGCTCAGCCGCTGGCCGGTTTCGGCCGCGCCGGACCAGTCCGGGCGCGTGTCGAAGGCCCGGCGGTAGGCGCCGTAGATGCGCCCGGCGATGTCGGTCGCTTCGAGCGACGCGGCGCTGACGCCGCGCGCCGCGCAGCACTCCAGCAGGAGTTCGGTCAGGCGCTCCTCATGGCGCGGATTGATGCCGTAGCCGCGAAAGGTGGGGAATCCGGTCTGCATGGTCTGTCCCTCCTGTCATCCTCACCCGCCGGCGCGGACCATCATGGCGATCGGTGACGCGGCGATGACAGGAAAGGGGCGATTTGGAGGCAGGCGCGCCGGCGCTGACGGCCCGCAACCCGAAACCGAATCGGAACATGGCCTTGCCGGCATTTCCTGAACCGCATAGGGATCATGCATGTTCGTTCAAAACACCATGCCGGCGCACCGGCTTCCGCTCGATCCGGCCGACCGCGCCATGCTCGGCCCGGACGCCACCGCCGCTGTCGGGCGCTACCTCGACTTTCGCGGCAATGGCGCCGGGACGCCGCTGCGGATGCTTGGCGGACTGGCGCGGGACCTCGGCC
>JBATNB010000084.1:0-1558 GCA_049290135.1 Rhizobiaceae bacterium | reverse complement strand
CGCCTCCGCCGGCGGGCAACTGGCGGAGGAACCGTGGATCGCGGCGCGCAATGCCGCGATCTTCACGCTGCTCTATGGCTGCGGGTTGCGCATTTCCGAGGCGCTCGGCCTCGACGGCGGCACGCTCGGTGGCAACGAAACGGCGATCCGCATCACCGGCAAGGGCGGCAAGACGCGGCTGACGCCGGTCATCCCGGCGGTCAACCGCGCGGTCGAGGCCTACCGCGCGCTGTGTCCGTACGATCTGGCCGAGGGCACGCCCTTGTTTCGCGGCGCGCGCGGCGGTCCGCTCCGGCCTGAGATCGTGCAGGGCGAGATGCGACGGTTGCGCGGGGCGCTGAACCTGCCCGACACGGCGACGCCGCATGCGCTGCGCCATTCCTTCGCCACGCACCTGCTCGGGCGCGGCGGCGATCTGCGGACCATCCAGGAACTGCTCGGGCATGCGAGCCTGTCGACCACGCAGGTCTATACCGGCGTCGACACGGCGCGCCTGCTCGACGCCTGGGCCCAGGCGCATCCGCGCGCCTGACGATCCGGCAAATTTTTACGCGCCGCTTAACGGTTTGTCGGCAGTTCCGCGCCATGATCGCGGCATGGACACTCTCGCCGCCGACCAGATCGACCGTTTCGCCGACCGCGCGCTCGCGCTGATCGGCGCGGCCAACATGGCGCTTGCCCTCGCCTTCATCGCCAGCCTGGCCATGCTGGCGCGCTGAGCGCGCGAAAACGTGATTATGCGGCCCGACGAGATCGGGTCATTCTCCCCGTGCCTGCAAAGAGGGAGACCGCCCATGAAATGGATGCTGACGCCCGCGCTTGCACTGGCCCTCGCCGGATCGGCGATGGCCTGCCCGATGCAGCACCAGTCCGCCGAAGCCGACATGACCCGCATCGTCGCGTCCGCCGCGCCGATCTCGGTGGCGGTCGATCCGCTGCCGACCGCCTCGGTCGTCCCGGCCGCGGATGAGGCGACGACGCCGGCAAGAGGCAAGCGCGCCGAGGAATAGGCGCCGCCCTCAGCTGTGGATCGGCTTTACGAAGGCCGCCATCGCGGCCTCGCGCACGGCCTCGCTCATGGTCGGGTGCGCATGGCAGGTGCGCGCCAGATCCTCCGCCGAGCCGCCGAATTCCATCAGTACGGCCGCCTCGTGGATCATCTCGCCGGCGCCGCGGCCGAGAATATGGACCCCGAGCACGCGATCGGTGGCCTTGTCGGCCAGCACCTTGACCAGTCCGTCGGCGGCGAGCATCGCCCGCGCCCGGCCATTGGCGGAGAAGGGGAACTTGCCGACGGCGCAGGCGATCCCGGCTGACGTCAGCTCCTCCTCGGTGCGGCCAACGGAAGCCACTTCCGGCTCGGTGTAGACGACGCCGGGAATGACGCCATAGTTCACGTGGCCGGCCTTGCCGGCGAGAATCTCGGCAACCGCGACACCCTCGTCCTCGGCCTTGTGCGCCAGCATCGGGCCGCGCACCGCATCGCCGATGGCGTAGATGCCGGGAACGCTGGTGCGGAAACGGTCGTCGATCGCGACGCGGCCGCGCGCGTCGAGCG
>JBATNB010000083.1:0-9487 GCA_049290135.1 Rhizobiaceae bacterium | reverse complement strand
GCCCAATCCGCCTGGCCGGCGAGATCGGCGATCATGTCGTTGCGGATCTCGATCATCACGCCCGGCAGGCCGCGCGCCCGCGCATGGCGTTCGACGGTGTAGTAGACGCGGTCCTTCGGGGCATAGGGCTCGTTGTCGCCGACGATGATGCCGGCCTCGCCGCGCAGCCCGGCAAGGAGCGGAGCGGAAATGCGCTCGTCCTCGTCATGGATGATGCCGACATGCCAGGGGCGTGGCGTACCCTTCCACACCGGCGTGAACGAATGGATGGTGGCAATCCGCGTTTCCCGGCCCGCCGCGAGGCGCTCGGCGATGACATTGTCGAGCGTTTCGTGGAACGGCCGCCAGGCGAGGTCGACGCGATGGGCGCGCTCGTCGGGAGACAGGCCGACATTTCTCGGGATCGTCGTCGTCTCGGACAATTCCCAGATCAGGTCAGGCGCATCGAGTGGCCGGTTGGCATCGGCGACCAGGCGGGAAATGGTCGATTCCACCACCGCCGCGCCAAGCGCGCGACCCAGCATGCGGGCCACCGGCGCGGCACCGGGATCCCAGGCGATGTGGCGTTGCAGGTCGGTGGGATCGAGCCCGAGCGTGGAGAATTCGTCCGGCACATGGTTGGAGGCGTGCTCGCAGACAATGACCCACGGGCCGGTCGCATCCCGATCCGTGACCTTCGCGGCCGCCGTTTCGCCTGACCATCGGCCGGTCATTCAGCCCCTCCCAGGCGCTGTATCATTTGTTACAGTTTTGGTTATCGTTGCGCCGTCGGGTATCATTCCATACAAGGAATCGCGATCTGTCAAACGGCTTTTCGCCGGTACGGGGAGGAGCGACCGAGTGGACGAGACCGTATCTGAGCGCGTCGCAGCGCAGATCGGCGCCATGCCGGGTTCGGAGCGCAAGGCCGCGCAGGCGCTGACGGCGAACTATCCGTTCGCCGCGCTCGGGACCGTGGCTGAATTCGCCGCGAACGCCGGCGTGTCGGCGCCGTCGGTGCTGCGCTTCGTCGGCCGGATCGGCTTTTCCAACTATGCGGAATTTCAGGCGGCGCTGAAGGGCGAACTGGCGCATCGGGTGCAGTCGCCCTTCCATCGCGCCGCGTCGGCCGCGCCGGGGGATGCCGGCGCGTTCATCGAGGCGGTGAGCGACAATCTGCGCGAGACCTTCCGCCATCTTTCCGGCGGGCAGATCGCCGACATGGCGGCGCGCATGGTGAAGCCCGGCGGCCGGGTGTTTCTCGTCGGCGGGCGCTTCACCGACGGACTGGCGCGCTATCTGGCGGCGCACCTTTCGATCATCCGTCCCGACGTGCACCACCTGGCCGGCATCGAGGCGACCTGGCGCGACCGCCTGATCGACATTTCCCGGCGCGACCTGGTGATCGTGTTCGACATCAGGCGCTATTCCGGACCGGTGGCGCGGTTTGCCCGCGCCGCGCACGGACGCGGCGCGACGATCGTGCTGTTCACCGACCAGTGGATGTCGCCGGTGGCCGCGCTTGCCAGCCACGTGGTCGCGGCGCGCACCACGGTGCCCTCGCCGTGGGATTCCTCCGTGGCACTGTTCGCCGCCGCCGAACTCGTCCTCGGCGAAGCGACCCGGCAGGGCGGGCGGAAGGCCGAACTGCGCATGGCGGAAGTGGAGCGGTTGCGGGCGGAGACCGCGGCGCCGGACTGAGCGGGATTGATCGCGGTCAAGGCGCCGGCGCGCGCGGACTGGTCTGTTCAGGCTGCCGGAAACCGTGCAGCCGGCGCGGAGGCGGCCATGGACGAGGCGATTTCGAGACTGCGGCGGATCGTGAACGACCGCGCCAGGAGCCCGGCGCAGAAAGCGCATCAGCTCGCCATCGAGGCCGAAAACCTTCTCGACTATGTGCCGCTCGATGCCGAAACCAGGGCCGCGCTCGACGAACGCGTGATCTGCGACATGTTCGAGGGCCATGCGCCCTACCGTCCGCGCTACATCCTGCCCGACTACGCGGTGCTGCTGCGGGGCGGCAGCGACTGGCTGGAACTGCCGGCGCCGACGACGCTCGACGAGGCGATCAGCGCGCTGATGATCGCCTACCACCATGTCCCGTCGATCACCGGCATGCCGGTCTATCTGGGCTGCATCGACCAGTTGCTGCTGCCGTTCGCCGGCGACGTTGCCGACGCCGACCTCGACGCGAAGATCCGGCTGTTCTGGCGATACCTCGACCGGACGCTGCCCGACGCGTTCATGCATGCCAATATCGGCCCGACCGACAACCGCGTCGCGCGCTCGATCCTGCGCGCGGACGCGGAACTGAAGCAGATTGCGCCGAACCTGACGCTGCTTTTCGATCCGGCCACCAGCACCAACGCGTTGTTGGCCCATGCGGTCGACAACATCATTGCATGCTCGAAGCCGCACATCGCCAACCACCCCATTCACGCGGCCACGTTCGACGAGCGCGGCTACGGAATCGTCTCATGCTACAACGCCCTGCCGCTGGCCGGCGGCGCCTCGACGCTGACGCGGGTGAACCTCTACGAGGTGGCGTTGCGCTCGCGCAACGAGGCGGATTTCCTGCTCAACCAGTTGCCGCGCTATGTCGATCTCAATTTCCGCCTGACGCAGGCCCGGATCGACTATCTGTTCGACCAGTCCGGGTTCTTCGATCACTTCATGGTGCGCGAAGGCTGGATCGACCGCGACCGGTTCACCGTGATGTTCGGCATCTTCGCCATGGCCGAGGCAATCGCCGTCCTCCAGGCCAAGGAAGGCCGCGGCGGCGCCTATGGCGTCGATCCGGAGGCGAACGCGCTCGGCCTGCGCATTTCGAAGGTGCTGTCGGACCTGGTGGAAACGCGGCCGATGCGCAATGTCTGGCGCGGCCATGCGATGCTGCATGCGCAGGCGGGGCTTTCCACCGACACCGGCCTGACGCCGGGCATCCGCGTCGCCTACGGGCATGAGCCCGATCCGGTGACGCATGTGAAGGCGCTGGCGCCGCAGCACCGCTACTACACCTCCGGTGTCAGCGAGATCCTGACCATCGACGAGACGATCCGGGCGAACCCGGCGGCGCTGATGCGCCTGGCCAGCGGCGCGCTGGCCGGCGGCTTCCGCGAATTCACCGCCAATGTCTGCGGCAATGATCTGGTGCGGGTGACCGGCTACATGATCCGGCTGTCCGATGTGAAGAAGTTCAACGAGGACAAGGGCTCGCGCACCAACACGACCGGGCTCGGCGCGGAGGCCGCCGACAAGACGGCGATCCTGGAACGACGCGCCCGCGTGGTCGGCCATGAGCTCCTTGCAGGCGAGCGTCAGTAAGGTCCTCACCTTTTCGGCGGTCGACGGTCCGGGCAACCGGCTCGTCCTGTTCCTGCAGGGCTGCAATTTCCATTGCCTGGCCTGTCACAACCCGCACACGATCGGCCAGTGCGATTCCTGCGGCCTTTGCATCGCGGCCTGCCCGCGCGGCGCGCTGGAATTGTCGGCGGGCTCGATCCGGTTCCGCGGCGAGGCCTGCGACCAGTGCGACGCCTGCCTCGCGGCGTGCCCGGTGTCGGCCAATCCGATGATCCGGCATCTTTCGGTCGAGGATGTGCTGGCGCTGGTGCGCGACAACCGCGCCTTTCTCGACGGCGTGACGGTGTCCGGCGGCGAGGCCACGGTGCAGGCCAAGTTCGTCGAGGCGCTGTTTGCCGCCATCAAGGCCGCGCCGGACCTTCGCGATCTCGACTGCATGATCGATTCCAACGGCCATTGCGGCCGGAGGGCCTGGGCGGCCCTGCTGCCGGTTACCGACGGCGTGATGCTTGACGTCAAGGCGTTCGATCCGGCGCTTCACCTTGAACTCACCGGCCGGCCGAACGACAAGTCCCTCGGCTCGGTGCGGATCGCGCACGCGGCCGGCAAATTGTACGAACTGCGCTTCCTGCTCATTCCCGGCCACACCGACACGGAGGCTGAAATCGCCAGCCTGTCGCGATTCGCCAGGAGCCTCGGCGGGCCGGTGCGGGTGAAGCTCAATGCCTTCCAGCACCACGGCGTGCGCGGAGCGGCGGCGGGCTGGCCGGCGATGACCAGGGCGGGCGTGGAGGCCGTGGCGGCGCGGCTCAGGGCCGACGGCATCGGCGAGGTTGTGACGCCGGTGGTCTATATCTGACAGGGAAGGCGGAGCGAATGGTGGGCGTGACAGGGATTGAACCTGTGACCCCTACGATGTCAACGTAGTGCTCTCCCGCTGAGCTACACGCCCATTCGCGCCGCGCATACATCACAGTCGCCCGAAAGCGTCAAGCGCAAAGCCCGGCCCGCCTACGTCAGGCGGCCAGCATCTTCTCAACCTCGTTGACGAGGTCGCGAAGATGGAAGGGCTTGGACAGGACCTTGGCGTCCTTCGGGGCGCGCGAGTCCGGATTGAGCGCGACGGCTGCGAAGCCGGTGATGAACATCACCTTGAGATCGGGATCGATTTCGGTGGCGCGGCGCGCCAGTTCGATTCCGTCCATCTCCGGCATCACGATGTCGGTCAGGAGCAGGGAGAAGGGTTCCTCGCGCAGCCTTTCGTAGGCGCTGGCGCCATTGTCGAAATCACTGACATCGTATCCGGCCTTCTCGAGCGCGCGCACCAGGAAGCGGCGCATGTCCTCGTCGTCCTCGGCCAAGAGTATCCGCTTCATCCTGTCGTCCCCGATCGGTACGCTCATTCCCGCCATCGCGGGCATTAACCATGATACGCTTATGACCGCGCGCCGGTAAACAAGCGGTGAATGCCGAACGCCAAACCGCTTGTCGCGGCCGCGGCGCAATGGCACCTTGGTCGCGGGATGGACACAAAGCACTCGATGGACGCGGCCACCGACTTCGCCGGCACGGCGGCCTTCTCCGTGGCGCGGCCGAAGGGGCCGTGCGGTCCGGTCGTGTTTTCCTCGCCGCACAGCGGCCGCCACTATCCGGCGCGCTTCCTGGCGCAGTCGCGGCTCGACGCCATCACCATCCGCCGATCGGAAGATGCGTATGTCGACGAATTGTTCGCCGACGTCACCGCCTGCTCGGCGCCGCTGGTGCGGGCGCACTTTCCGCGCGCCTATCTCGACGTCAATCGCGATCCGCTCGAGCTCGATCCGCGCCTGTTCCGCGATCCGTTGCCGGCGCAGGCGCAGACGCGTTCGCCCCGGGTCGTCGGCGGGCTGGGCGCCATCCCGCGCGTCGTCGGCGAAGGTGTCGAGATCTATGCCGGCAAGCTGCCGCTGAGCGAAGCCCACGCGCGCCTCGATCTCTACCATCGGCCCTACCATGGCGAACTGGCCGCGCTCCTGGCGCAGGCGCGGCGCGCGCATGGCATCGCCGTCCTGGTCGATTGCCATTCGATGCCCGCCGCGGTGAAGACCGGCCCGGACGGCGAAAAGGCCGACTTCGTGATCGGCGACCGATTCGGCCGCGCCGCCGCGTCCGGTATCTCCGACGCGGCGATCGCGCTTCTGCGTGGCCTCGGCTACCGCGTTGCACACAACAAGCCCTATGCCGGCGGCTACATCACCGATTTTCACGGACGCCCGGCACGCGGCCTGCATGCGCTGCAGATCGAAATCTCCCGCGGCCTCTATCTCGACGAAGCGCGGATCGTCCCGAACGCCGGATTTGTCGGCCTCAAGGCCGATTTGACCCGCTTTGCCGCCGATTTCGTCGCATTTTGCCTTCGCGCCTATCCGGCGGGACTGGAAGCAGCGGAGTAAAAAAAAGACCGCACCGGGTTTCGATGCGGTCAAGTCTTGGGAGGAAACGCCCAAGGAGGGCAGAACGGGCGAGCCCGTTCGACACGAAAGCTATTTTGCACTGCACAATGCGTCAAGCCGGAAATTTGACTTTCTGGTCCATTTTCCACGGCCTGTTCAAAACCCGTTCCGGTTCGGCTAATCGGTGGTCGCAAACGTGGATGCCCGCCGATGTCCCATGCCGCCTTCCTGAAAACGCTTGCCGCGCACGCGGCGTCGGAAACGCTGCCGCGCTTCCGCGCACCGCACACGATCACCGACAAGGGCGGCGGACGGTTCGATCCGGTCACCGAGGCCGATCGCGAGGCGGAACGGGTCATCCGCGCCGCCATCAAGGCGCGCCACCCCGGTCACGGCATCATCGGCGAGGAGTTCGGGGCCGAGAGCGATGATGCCGAGCATGTGTGGGTCATCGATCCGGTCGACGGCACCCGCGCCTTCATTTCCGGCATACCGCTGTGGGGCACGCTGATCGGCCTGATGCACCGGGGCAGGGCGGTCGAGGGCATCATGGCGCAGCCCTTCACGGGCGAGCTTTACTACACTGACGGGGCGCGCGCCGTGTACGAGGGGCCCGGCGGCACGCGGACGCTGGCCACGCGCGATACGGCGCGACTTGCCGACGCGGTGCTGTTCACCACGACGCCGGCGCTTTTCACCGCCACGAACCGCCAGCGCTACAATCGGCTGGAGCGCGCGGTGCGCCTGGCCCGCTACGGCACGGATTGCTACGGCTACATGATGGTGGCCTCGGGCCAGGCAGACCTCGTCTGCGAGATCGGCCTGCAATCCTACGACGTCGTGGCGCTGATCCCGATCATCGAGAAGGCCGGCGGCGTCATGACCGACTGGAAGGGCGATCGGGCCGAACAGGGCGGGCGGGTTCTCGCTTCGGCCAATGCGCGCCTGCACGACGAGGCGCTGGCGGTGCTCAACGCCTGATTCCTATCCGCCGCCGGAAGCGAAGGCGTGGAACGCGGCCAGGAACGGGTCGCGATAGACATCGGCCTCCTGCAGCAATTCATGGCGGGCGCCGTCGATGGTGATGTGCGATCCGGAGCGCAGCCGCCCGGCCACGTCCTCGATGGCGCTGTTGGAGACGACCTCGTCGGCGCCGGCGATGATCATCAGTGTCGGCACGTGCACGCGGGCCAGGAAGTCGGGGTCGGTGACCTTTTCGATGGCGCGGCAGGCCGCGTTGATCCAGCGCCAGGTCGGTCCGCCGAGCGCCAGTTCGGGGGCGAGGCGGCGGAGCGCAAGGTTGCGCGCGTGGCGCACCGGGTCGGTGGTGAGCTTGTTGACTGCGAACGGCACCGGACGTTCGCGCGAGCCGGTGAAATAGCGGTTGCCGAAGCCGGCAAGGATGGCGGCTTCGGACAGCCGGCGCAGCGTCCTGGTCTCGAACGGCCAGTCGGCGAAGGCGAACAGCGGCGCCGACAGCACGATCCTGGAAATCTGGTTGACCAGAAACGGCGCACTGAACAGCGCCGACAGGCCGCCCATGGAGTGGGCAAGCACATGGAAGGGCGCGCGGCAATCCGGCAGCACCACGGTCTCGAACAATTCCCTGAGGTCAAGAACGTAATCGACGAAGGAGCGGACATGGCCGGGGCGCGGATTCGCCAGCATGCGGCCCGAGAACCCCTGGCCGCGCCAGTCGGCGGTGACGATGTCGTAGCCGAGCGCGGCGAGGTCGGAGGCGGTCTCGAAATATTTCTCGATCGGTTCGTTGCGGCCGGGCAGGAGAATGACCGTTCCGAAATGCGGGCGCACCGCGGTCCGGAAGATCGCCCAGCGCAGCGGCGTGCCGTCGCGCGCCAGGATGAAGCCGGCGCTGGCATTGTAGGGCGCGGGATTGTCCGGCGTCTCGGTGAGAAAGAAGTTCATCGGCTCTTTGCGGGGTGGGTCTTCCGGCAATAGCAGCGACCGGGCGGCTGCGCCAGAAGGCTGAACAAGGAAAGGGCCGGCGTCGCGGTCTCCCGCGCGCCGGCCCCGCATGACCCGGGCGGAAGGGACGTTTCACCCGGCTCAATCCCGCGACGCCAGCCAACGTTCACAATGGCGTCGTCATGGCGGGGACAATCGCTTGTCCGGGCTGAACGGATGCGGAACCGGCGGTTCATCGGCGGTTCATTGCGCGGCCCTTGAAAGCGGAAAAATGCGCACCAGATAAGTCCGGCGGCCGCCCATCGGGGGCCGCGGGTCCGGACGGAGCGCCATGACGGGTTCCGCGTGACGGACCACCGCAAACATGTTGCTCTGAAGGAGAACAGACCATGCGCCAGTTCGATTTTTCCCCCTTCTATCGTTCGACCGTCGGCTTCGACCGGCTGTTCAACATGCTCGACACCGCCAGCCAGCCTGACACGGCGCAGAGCTATCCGCCCTACAACATCGAGCGCACCGGCGAGGATGCCTACCGCATCACCATGGCGGTGGCCGGCTTCGGCGAGGACGAGATTCTCGTGGAGACGAACCGCAACGCGCTTCTGGTGAAGGGCGAGAAGGCGGCCGAGGAGAAGGGCGAGCGCGAGTTCCTCTACCGCGGCATTGCCGGCCGTTCCTTCGAGCGCCGTTTCCAGCTTGCCGACCATGTCCATGTGACCGCGGCCGAGTTGAAGAACGGGTTGCTGCACATCGACCTCAAGCGCGAAATTCCGGAGGAACTGAAGCCCCGCAAGATCGCCATCGGCGTGGCGAAGGCGAAGCCCGCCCGGCAGATCGAGGCGAAGGCCGCCGCGTGACTTGACGCGCCACCGTCCGTTGAACGGCGCCCCTCGCGGGCGCCGTTTTCATTTCAACGCCGTTTCGCCAGCAGCCGGTCGAGCGACAGCGGTCCGGCGCCGTGGACGACCAGGATCAGCAGCGGAACGAGCCATAAAAGCCGCTGGTCGGCGATGAGCGAATCGGGAAACCGGTCGAACAGCGCGCCGATCGTCGTGGCGTCGACCTTGTGGACGGTGATGTCGACGAGCGTCTGCACGGCGACGAACCCGATCATGCCGAGTGCCGCGACACGGGCAAACAGGCCGAGCACGATCATTGCCGGCAGAAGAAACTCCGCCCAGGTGCCGAGCCTGACGATCACGCCCCAGGGCAGGAACGCCACGTTGGCAACGTCTCCGCCGGCGGCTTCGACCGCGGGCAGCGCGATCTGGTAGTAGGCCGAATCGGCCGGATTGAGAAAGCCGAGGAACCCGTCGCCGACCTTGGTCTGCGCCGACGACAGGAAGTAGAAAAACAGCACCGCCAGGAAGGCGAAGCGGGCGAGCGTCGGCAGGAACCAGCTTCCCGCCGCCCGTGCGATCAGGGCGAAGACCGCGTCATGCAGGCGCAGGATCGGGGCAACCAGGTTGTTCAAGGTCTTCTCCGTTCGGTTCAGGCAATGGCGGCGAAGGCGCCGGCGGCCAGGAAGCCGCCCAGAGCGGCGCCGATGTCGAATTCGGGTTGGGCGGCAAGGGTCAGGGCGGCGGCCTCGCCGAGCGTACGGGATTGAAGGGCGGCGAAGAAGCCGGCGGCGCCTCGCGGCAGGAATCGCACCTCGACATCGAGGCGCGGGCGCGTGACCAGCGCGTCCTCCGGCGTATCGAGGCGCTCGGGCATGCCGCCTTCGGCCTTTCCGGCCCTGAAGAGGCTGACCACGGCAAACGGGGAACGGACGATCGCGGCCGCCGGATGCGGCGCGAAGCGCAGGTCGGGCAGAGCGTCGGGTGCGATCGAGGCAAGGGCGGACG
>JBATNB010000082.1:0-3855 GCA_049290135.1 Rhizobiaceae bacterium | reverse complement strand
CCCGGCATAGACCGGCGCCCCGTCGGCGAGCGTCACCGCGCCGTCGCTTTCCAGGTCGAAGCCGAGATGGCGCGGCGCGAAGGTCAGGTGCAGGCCGAGCCGGCCATCGTCGCCGACCTTGCCGCTGGCCGCCGTGAACCCCGCCTCGATGCGTTCGAACCGGGCCTGCCCGTCCGCCCGCCACGGTCCGGCGAGCGAGCGGGCCGAAAGCACCGCCTCCAGGCCGCGGATCGACACCGTGCGTTCGCCCGGAACATGCCGCAGTGTGATTTCGCCATCGCTGATCGACAGCCGCTCCAGCGACACGCGCGCCGGGTCGAAGCCGGCCGCGGTACCGAACCGCCAGTCGATCGCCCCGGCCGCGTCCATCGCCACGGTCACCCTGGGCTTGACCAGGCGCATGTCGAAAATCACCGCCCTGCCGGAGAGGAACGGCGCAAGCTCGGCGTCCATCGAGAACGCCTCGGCCGTCATCGCCGGCCCGTCCTCGCTCTCGCCGACGCGCACGTCGCTGAAGGTCACCGAGGGAAACGGCAGCAGCCGCGCCTTGGCCGAGCCGGCGACCGTCACCTTGCGGCCGAGGATGGCGCTTGCCTCGCGTTCGAAGCCGGCGCGATAGCCGGTCCAGTCGATGAACAGCGGTGCGATCAGCGCCGCCAGCAGCGCCAGCACCACAAGTCCGCCGATTGCCACGAATACCCGCGCCAGCACCCTGCCCGGTCCTCCTCCAGCCGATGGTCAGTCTAACGGCATCGCCGTGTCGATAAAGTGGCGCGTCAGCCGTCCGGCAGCACCTTGCCCGGATTCATGATCCCGAGCGGATCGAGCGCATCCTTGACCGCCCGCATCAGCCCCGCCGCCGCGCCGTGCTCCGGCACGAGGAAGGCGCGCTTGCCCTGGCCGATGCCGTGTTCGCCCGTGCAGGTCCCGCCCATGGCGAGGGCGCGGTGGTTCAGCCGCTCCACGAACCCCTCCGCCGCCGCCACCTCGCCCGCGTCGTTCATGTCCATCAGCAGCAGCACGTGGAAATTGCCGTCGCCGACATGCCCGACGATCGGCGCCACCAGGCCGCACGCGGCGATGTCGGCCTCGGTCTCGCCGATGCAGTCGGCCAGCCGCGAAATCGGCACGCACACGTCGGTGGAAAGCCCGCGCGCCCCGGGCCGCAGCGCCAGGCCTGCCCAGTAGGCGTCATGGCGCGCCTTCCACAGCCGGTTGCGCTCCTCCGCCACCGTCGTCCACAGGAACGGGCCGCCGCCATGCCCTTCGGCGATGTCGCCGAACAGTTGCGCCTGCTCGCCCACCGAGGCGTCCGAGCCGTGGAATTCCAGGAACAGCGCCGGCCCTTCCGGATAGTCCAGCCCCGAATAGGCGTTGAGCGCCTTCATGCCCAAGCCGTTGATGAGCTCGATACGCGCCACCGGAATCCCGGACTGGATCGTCTCGATCACCGCCTGCGTCGCCGCCTCGACGCCGGGAAACGGGCACACCCCGCCCGAAACCGCCTGCGGGATGCCGGCAAGCCGCAGCGTCAGCTGCGTGATGATGCCGAGCGTGCCCTCCGAACCGACGAACAGCCGCGTCAGGTCGTAGCCGGCGGAGGACTTCTTCGCCCGCGTGCCGGTGCGGATGATCTCGCCCGCCGCCGTCACCACCTCCAGCGACAGCACATTGTCGCGCATCGTGCCGTAGCGCACCGCGTTGGTGCCGGATGCGCGCGTCGCCGCCATGCCGCCGAGCGAGGCGTTGGCGCCGGGATCGATCGGGAAGAACAGGCCGGTGTCGCGCAGGTGCTGGTTGAGCTGCTCGCGGGTGACGCCCGGCTCCACCACGCAATCGAGATCCTCGGCATGGACCGCGACGATGCGGTTCATCCGCATCAGGTCGACCGAGATGCCGCCCGATGGCGCGTTCACATGGCCTTCGAGCGACGTGCCGGTGCCGAACGGGATGACCGGCACCGCATGGTCCCGGCAGATCCGCACGATGTCGGCCACCTCCTCCGCGGTCTCGGCGAAGGCGACGCCATCGGGCGGTTGCGCCGGCAGGTAGGTGGTCGTGTGCGCATGCTGCTGGCGGATGGCCTCGCCGGTCGCCAGGCGCTCGCCGTAGCGCTGCTTGAGAATGGCCAGCGCCGCGGCGATCCCCGCCTCGTTGCGTGCGCCCCCCGCCACGTCCTTCAGCGCCATCCGAGCCTCCTCCGTGTCGCAATCGGCATTGCGCCGCGATTTCCGGCGGCTAGATTGCCGCTTGCGCCGCCAATGTCCACCGGAGAAGCCCATGACCGAGCCCGTCCCCTTCGTCTCTTCGGTCATGGAGGTCGAGAATGGCTGGATCGACTACAACGGCCACATGAACATGGCGTTCTACAACGTCCTGTTCGACCGTTGCGGCGACGAGGCCTTCGCCGTGCTCGGCATGGGACCGGACTATGCGCGCGACCGGCGGCTGACCATCTACACCGCCGAAATCCACGTCTGCTACATCCGCGAACTCCATCTCGGCGACAAGGTCACCGCCACCTTCCACCTGGTCGATTGCGACGAGAAGCGCCTGCATGTCTGCCAGGAACTGCGCCACGCCGACGGCTGGCTGTCGGCCACCTCGGAGGTCCTGTCCCTGCATGTCGACATGGAAGGCCCAAGGGTCGCGCCCTTCCCGCCCGATGTGTGGGCGAAGGTGACGGCGATGCGTGACGCCCATGCCGTGCTGCCGCGGCCCGAACGCGCCGGCCGGTCGATTGCCATCCGGCGGAAGTGATCCGCCTTCCCGCCCCTATCGCGTGAGAACCCGACCATGACCGACAAGCCAGCCACGGACCTGCTGCGATCGCGCGCCAATGGCGAACACGCCCGCGTCGAATATATCGAACTGTTTTTCGACCTCGTCTTCGTCTTCGCCATCACCCAGCTGTCGCACACGCTGCTGCATCATCTGTCGCCGGCCGGGGTGGCAGAGACCGGCTTCCTGCTGCTCGCCGTCTGGTGGGTGTGGATGTACACGACCTGGGTCACCAACTGGCTCGATCCGCGGCGCATCCCGGTCCGCTTCATGCTGTTTGCGCTGATGGCGCTCGGCCTGATTGTCTCGGCCTCGATTCCGCAGGCCTTCGCCGACCGCGCCCTGCCCTTTGCCCTCGCCTACGTCACCATGCAGGTCGGCCGATCGGTGTTCATGGCGCTGGCCTCCCGTGCCGGCCATCCGGCCAGGGCGGTGAATTTCGCCCGCATCGCCATCTGGCTCGCCACCGCTGGCGTGTTCTGGATCGCCGGCGCGCTTGCCGGACATGAATGGCAGATCATCCTCTGGGGGATCGCGCTCGGCATCGAATATGCCGGGCCGTGGGCGCGCTTCGCCGTGCCGGTGCTCGGACCATCCGGTCTGGACTCCTGGGATGTCGACCCGCATCACATGGCGGAACGCTGCGGCCTGTTCGTCATCATCGCGCTTGGCGAATCCATCATCATCACCGGCGCCACCTTCGCCGGCCTCGCCTGGACGCCCGATGTGGTGCTGGCCTTCGCCTCCGCGCTCATCGGCGCGCTCGCCATGTGGTGGATCTATTTCTCCATCGGCCAGGAGGTCGCCACCCACCGCTTCGCCGGATCGGCCAATGTCGGCGGCATGGCGCGGCTGGCCTACACCTATTTCCACCTGCCCATTGTCGCCGGCATCATCCTGGCGGCGGCCGGCGACGAACTGGTGATCGCCCATCCGCACGGCCAATCCGGCATGGCCACGATCCTCACCGTCGTCGGCGGCGCGGCGATCTACCTGGCCGGCAACATCCTGTTCAAGATGGCCTTCTGGGGCCGGCCGCCGCTGTCGCACCTGGCGGGCCTGGCGGCCCTCGCC
>JBATNB010000081.1:0-7461 GCA_049290135.1 Rhizobiaceae bacterium | reverse complement strand
CGGCTTCCTCGGCCGTGCGGGTGGCGGCGGCAATGTCGTCGATGATGGCGCGGTTGAGCGCCCCGGCGATCGCCGCCTGCTCGACCACGCCGCGATCATAGCGGTTGTGCAGCCCGGCGATCAGCGCGCGCACGGTCAGCGCCTCGCCGACGATGGCCTGCAGATCCTTGCCGGCGCGCGATTCGCCGTTGCCGAGTTCGAGCACGGCCTCCTCGGTTCCCGATTCGATCAGGTAGGCCTCGAAGGCCGATTCGTCCTTGATGTACTGCGAGGACTTGCCGCGCGTGACTTTGTAGAGCGGCGGCTGGGCGATGTAGAGGTAGCCGCGCTCGATCAGCGCCGACATCTGGCGGAAGAAGAAGGTGAGCAGCAGGGTGCGGATGTGGGCGCCGTCCACGTCGGCGTCGGTCATGATGATGATCTTGTGGTAGCGCAGCTTGTCGGGCGAGAACTCGTCCTTGCCGATGCCGGCGCCAAGCGCGGTGATCAGCGTGCCGATCTGGTCGGAGGACAGCATCCGGTCGAAGCGGGCGCGTTCGACGTTGAGGATCTTGCCGCGCAGCGGCAGGATCGCCTGGTTCTGGCGCGAGCGGCCGCCCTTGGCCGAGCCGCCGGCCGAATCGCCCTCGACGATGAAGATTTCCGACTTGGCGGGATCGCGTTCCTGGCAATCGGCGAGCTTTCCCGGCAGCGAGGTGATGTCGAGGGCGCCCTTGCGGCGGGTCAGTTCGCGCGCCTTGCGCGCCGCCTCGCGCGCCGCGGCGGCTTCCACCACCTTGCCGACGAGAATTTTGGCCTCGCCCGGGTTTTCTTCCAGCCAGGTGCCGAGCGCCTCGTTGACGAGACCCTCGACCGCAGGGCGGACTTCGGACGAGACGAGCTTGTCCTTGGTCTGCGAGGAGAATTTCGGATCCGGAACCTTCACCGAAAGCACAGCGGTCAGGCCCTCGCGGCAATCGTCGCCGGTGAGCGTGACCTTCTCCTTCTTCTGGATGCCGGACGCCTCGGCATAGGAGGTGATCTGGCGCGTCAGCGCGCCGCGGAACCCGGCCAGATGCGTGCCGCCATCGCGCTGGGGGATGTTGTTGGTGAAGCAGAGCACGTTCTCGTGGTAGCCGTCGTTCCACCACAGCGCCGCCTCGACGGTGATGCCGTCGCGTTCGCTGTGGATGGTGACCGGCGCGGCGATCAGCGGCTTGCGGGCGCGGTCGAGATGACGCACGAACGCGACAAGGCCGCCATCATAGACCAGTTCGTGGCGCACGATGTCGGCATGGCGGGCATCGGTCAGCACGATGCGGACGCCGGAATTGAGGAACGCCAGTTCACGCAGCCGGTGTTCCAGCGTGGGGAAATCGAACTCGGTGCGGGTGAATGTCTCGGTCGAGGGCAGGAAGGTGATCTCGCTGCCCGAGCGGCCCTCATAAGTGCCGGCCGCCATGGCTTCGCGATAGCTGCCCGTGACGGCCAGCGGCCCGTCGGCCTCGCCATGGGTGAAGCTCATGTCATGGATGGCGCCGTCGCGGCGGATCCTCAGCTTCAGCCAGGACGACAGCGCGTTGACGACCGAGACGCCGACGCCATGCAGGCCGCCGGACACCTTGTAGGAATTCTGGTCGAATTTGCCGCCGGCATGCAGCTGGGTCATGATGACCTCGGCCGCCGAGACGCCTTCGCCCTTGTGGATGTCGGTGGGAATGCCGCGCCCGTTGTCGATGACCGTGCACGAGCCGTCGGGATTGAGCGTGACGGTGACCAGGTCGGCATGGCCGGCGAGCGCCTCGTCGATGGCGTTGTCCACCACTTCGTAGACCATGTGATGCAGGCCGGACCCGTCGTCGGTATCGCCGATATACATGCCCGGACGCTTGCGCACCGCGTCGAGGCCCTTGAGCACCTTGATGGAATCGGCGCCGTATTCGGCCGTGCCGCCGGCGGTGTGGTCAGGGGTGTCGGTCATGAGGCTCCGTCGCGTTGGTCCGTGCCCCAGCTTCGCGTGCGCGCGCGAATCGGCGGGACTTCGTTCCCTTGCGTATAGGCTGTTTTGCCGCCTGTACCAAACGGCGGCGATGCGCGCGCTACTGCTCCAGCAGCAGCGTGCCGTCGGCGATCTGGAAACGGTCGAGCGCCTTGAGGAAGCTCATGCCGATGAGCGTGTGCACCAGCGCCTTGTCGTCGAGCACCATGGCCTGCACGTTGGCAACCTCGATGCGGCCGATCTGGATGCGCTCGATGACGGCCGTGGCGGCCTTGGTCTTGCCGTTCGCGGTGCGCACGTCATATTTGAAGTCCCCCGGGGCGATGAGCAGGCCGAGGTTGCGGGCCGTGGAGCGGTTGATGGCAACCAGCGTGGCCCCGGTGTCGACGATGGCGTTGATGCGCCGCCCGTTCAGCCGGAACTCGCCGATGAAGTGGCCGGTCTCGTCCTGCTCCATCCGCACGCGCCGCCCGGCGGGCGCCGGTTCGACCACATTGATCTGGGGTTCGGTCGCGTCGATGGCGGCGGGCTCGACGGCGGCCGTGCGCCGCAGCAGGTCCGGGTTGTTTTCCACGAGCACGGGTACCGCCGCGGCAACGCCGGTGAACAGGCCCACATAGATAATCTTCCGCAGCATCGCGCCGTCCGTCCAGAGCTTCCGCGCGGACGATGGTGACGGGCCGGAGTCAAGCCCGGGTTAACGCGCCGCGCCGTCGCCGCCGACGGTTAACGCGGGCTTACCGCCTACTTGGTGCCGTACATGCGGTCGCCGGCGTCGCCGAGGCCGGGAACGATGTAGCCCTTCTCGTTGAGATGGCTGTCGATGGCAGCGGTGACGAGCGGCACGTCGGGATGCGCGTCGGTGAACCGCTCGATGCCCTCGGGCGCGGCGAGCAGGCACAGGAAGCGGATGTTGGTCGCGCCGCGCCCCTTGAGGCGGTCCACCGCGGCGATGGCGGAGTTGGCGGTCGCCAGCATCGGGTCGACGACAATGATGAGGCGGTCGGCCAGATCGCTCGGCGCCTTGAAGAAATATTCCACCGCCTCGAGCGTGTCATGGTCGCGGTAGAGGCCGATATGGGCGACGCGGGCGGCCGGCACCAGGTCGAGCAGGCCTTCCAGCAGGCCGTTGCCGGCGCGCAGCACCGAGGCGAAGACCAGTTTCTTGCCCTCCAGCGTCGGCGCCTCCATCGTCGTCAGCGGCGTCTCGATGGTGGTGGTCGTCAGTTCGAGATTGCGGGTGATTTCATAGCCCAGAAGCAGGGAAATCTCGCGCAACAACCGCCTGAAACCGGCGGTCGAGGTGTTCTTGTCGCGCATGATCGTCAGCTTGTGCTGGACGAGCGGATGATCGACGACCGTGACGTTCTTCATGGCAGGCTCCCGATGATGGCACCGGAGTCTAACGGCTCGGGGCGCGCGGGAAAACCGCCGCGGCCGGCCGGCCACAGGTTTTTGGCGACGTTCAGCGCCGGACCGGCAGCTCGGCGCGGGCGCGGTCGAGGCGGGCAAGCAGTGCCGCGCGGGTCTTGCGGTCGACGAAGGCGGCCTCGACCGAAGTCCGCGTGATGGCAAGCAGCGCCGCGTCATCGAGCCCGAAGGCGCGCCGCGCCGCCTCGTATTCGCGCGCAAGCGTGGTGTCGAAATAGGGCGGGTCGTCGGACGACAGCGTCACCTTGCATCCGGCGGCGCGCAGGCGCCCGAACGGATGTTCGTCCATGGAGGGAAACACGCCGACGGCGACATTCGATCCCGGGCAGACCTCCAGCACGACGCCTTCCGCCGCGATCCGGCGCACCAGGTCCGCATCCTCGATGGCGCGCACGCCATGGCCGATGCGCGAGGGGCGCACATGATCGAGCGCATCGCGCACGCTGTCGGCGCCGGCCAGTTCGCCGGCATGGACGGTGATGCCGAGACCGGCTTCGCGCGCGATCTCGAACGCCCGGACATGATCCTCCAGGCTGCCCATGCGCTCATCGCCGGCCAGGCCGTAACCGGTAACGAGCGGGTGGCCGCAGCGCACGGCGAAGCGGGCCGCCGCCTCCACCTTGGCGATGCCGAAATGGCGCACGCCGGTGACGATCATGCGAGCCTCGATGCCGGTCTTGGCGTTGGCGCGGCCGATGCCTTCGCCGAGCGCGGCAATGTAGGCGGCGGGCGCAAGGCCGGCCTTTTCGGCGTGATCGGGCGAGACGAAGAACTCCGCGTAAACCGCGCCGTCTCGGGCGATCGAGGTCAGGTAGCCTTCCGACAGGCGGGCAAAATCCTCCTCGCGGCGGAGCAGCGAGGCAATGGCATCGTAGCAGGCCAGGAACGAGGTGAAATCGTGCCAGACATAGCGCCCGTCGGCCACGAACCCGGAGATATCCACGCCTTCGCGTTCTGCCAGCCGCACCGCCAGATCCGGCGGCACGGCGCCTTCGATGTGGCAATGCAGTTCCGCCTTGGGCAGCATGTCCCTCCTCCCGGCGGCTTGTCGCCGCACTCGAAAACCATTTCGTCGAAACACGATAGCGCCTCGAAACCGCATCGGCTATGGTCGCGCCGCTTCGAAGGGAACGAATTTTTCATGTCCGGTTTGCGCACCACGGCCGACGGCGGGATGGCGACATCCTACGGTTTCCGCGACGTCCGCGACGGCGAAAAGCAGGATCTCGTCGATTCGGTGTTCCACCGCGTGGCCGGTCGCTATGACGTCATGAACGACCTGATGTCGGGTGGCATGCACCGGCTGTGGAAGGACGCAGCGGTCGCCTGGCTCAATCCGCCCCGGCGCCCCGGCTACCGGTCGCTCGACGTGGCCGGCGGGACCGGCGACATCGCCTTCCGCATCGTCGAGGCTTCCGCCGGTAACGCCCATGTCACCGTGCTCGACATCAACGGCTCGATGCTGGCGGTGGGCCGGGAACGGGCGGAGAAGCGCGGTCTCTCCGGCTCGCTGGACTTCGTCGAGGCGAACGCGGAAATGCTGCCGTTTCCCGACAACAGTTTCGACGCCTACACGATCGCCTTCGGCATCCGCAACGTACCGCGCATCGACGTGGCGCTGAGCGAGGCGTTTCGCGTGCTCAAGCGCGGCGGCCGTTTCCTCTGCCTCGAATTTTCCGAAGTGCAGGCGCCGGTGCTCGATCGTGTCTACGAATGGTTCTCCTTCAACGTCATTCCGGCAATCGGCGGGGTCGTGGCGGGCGACGCGGAACCCTACCGCTACCTGGTGGAATCGATCGCCAAGTTCCCAAGTCAGCCCGATTTCGCCCGCATGATCCGGCAGGCCGGGTTTTCGCGCGTGGCATGGCGGGATTATTCCGGCGGAATCGCGGCGGCGCATTCCGGCTGGAAGCTCTGACGGCGTCGCGATGGGCACATTCGCATCAGCGCTCAGGCTTGTCCGCGCCGGCTGGATCATGGCGCGGGAGGGCGTGTTCCTCGCCATTCCCGATGCCGATTTTCCCGGCGGCGCGGCATTCGGGCTGAAGCTGGCGCGGACGTTTGCCCGGCGCTCGGCGCGCCATCGCGACGGCACGCAGAGCCTGTCGAAGGCCGCCAACCGGCTCGGGCCCTCCTATGTGAAGCTCGGCCAGTTCCTGGCCACGCGCCCCGACGTGGTGGGCCGCGAGATCGCCGACGACCTGTCCAACCTGCAGGACCGCATCCCGCCGTTTCCGGTGGCGGATGCCCGGCGCACCGTGACGCGGGCGCTCGGCCGGCCGGCGGACGAAATGTTCGCCGATTTCTCCGAGCCGGTCGCTGCCGCGTCCATCGCCCAGGTCCACCGCGCCCGTGTCGCCGGCGCGGACGGCGTGGAGCGCGACGTCGCCATCAAGGTGATCCGGCCCGGCGTGCGCGAACGGTTCCATCGCGACAACCAGGCCTTCCTGCTCGCCTCGCGGCTGCAGGAGCATTTCATCGCATCGGCGAAGCGGCTGAAGCCGGTCGAGGTCAGCCACACGCTCGAGCGCACCACGCGCATGGAAATGGACCTGCGGCTGGAGGCGGCGGCGTTGTCGGAAATGGCGGAGAACACCCGCAACGACGCCGGGTTCCGCGTGCCGGCGGTCAACTGGGAACTGACGGCCCGCGACGTCCTGACCATGGAATGGATCGATGGCGTGCGCATGTCCGACATCGACGGCCTGAAGCGGGCGGGCCACGACCTCAAGGCGCTGGCAGCCGGCGTGGTGCAGCATTTCCTGCGCCATGCGCTTCGCGACGGGTTCTTCCATGCCGACATGCACCCGGGCAACCTGTTCGTCGACGCGTCCGGCACGATCGTCGCGGTCGACCTCGGCATCTCCGGTCGATTGGACAGCCTGTCGCGCCGGGTGCTGGCGGAAATCCTCTACGGTTTCATCACCCGCGACTACCGCCGCGTGGCGGAAGTGCACTTCGAGGCCGGCTATGTGCCGGGGCACCATTCGGTGGAGGATTTCGCCCAGGCGATCCGTGCCATCGGCGAACCGATCCACGGGCAGTCGGCCGCGTCGATCTCCATGGCCAGGCTCTTGACGCTGCTGTTCGAGGTGACGGAACTGTTCGACATGACGACGCGCACCGAGCTCATCCTGCTGCAGAAGACGATGGTCGTCGTGGAGGGAGTGGCGCGGTCGCTCGATCCGGACTTCGACATGTGGAAGACCGCCGAGCCGGTGGTGGCGGGCTGGATTGCCGACAATCTCGGCCCGAAGGCGGCCCTGGCCGACGCCCGCGCCGGCCTTTCGGCCGCGGTGCGGATCGCGCGCGAAGCCCCGGCCTTCGCCGAACGGCTCGAGCGGCTGTCGCGGCAGGCCGACATCATGGCCGCCAACGGCCTGCGCTTCGACGCCGAAACGGCCGAGGCGATCGGCCGGGCGGAAGCCCGGCACGGGCGTTCCGGCCGCATCGCCCTGTGGATCATCGCCGCGGCGGCGACCTATCTTGCCGTGACGCTCGGCTGAACGCGCAACCGGGAAGGAACCGCCATGGCGCTGTCCGGCAAACGCATCCTTGTCATCGTCGGCGGCGGCATCGCCGCCTACAAGAGCCTCGACCTTGTGCGCCGTCTGCGCGAACGCGGCGCAAGCGTGCGCGTGATCATGACGCGCGCGGCGTGCGAGTTCGTCACGCCACTGTCGTTCGGCGCGGTCGCCGGCGGCAAGGCCTACACCGAACTGTTCGACCGCGAGGACGAATTCGATGTCGGCCACATCCGGCTGGCGCGCGAGACCGACCTCGTCATTGTCGCGCCTGCCACCGCCGACCTGATGGCGAAGATGGCAACCGGCCTGGCCAACGACCTTGCGACCGCCGTGCTGCTGGCTTCGCGCGCGCCCCTCCTGCTCGCCCCCGCCATGAACCCGTCAATGTGGGCGCACCCGGCGACGCGCCGCAACGCCAGGACGCTTTCGAGCGACGGCGCGGCGTTCGTCGGACCCAACATCGGCGAGATGGCGGAAAGCGGCGAAGCGGGGGCCGGGCGCATGGCCGAGCCGCTGGAGATCGTC
>JBATNB010000080.1:0-6397 GCA_049290135.1 Rhizobiaceae bacterium | reverse complement strand
GGCCAGGCGCTGCGTGTAGGCCTGCCGGGGCCGGGCCAGCACGCCGATCGCCGCGCCCGATTCCACGACCTCGCCGTGACGCATGACGGCGATGCGGTCCGCCATGTCGGCCACGACCGCCAGATCGTGCGAGATCAGGATCAGGCCCATGCGGTTCTCGCTGACCAGTTCCTTCAACAGATCGAGGATCTGCGCCTGCACGACCACGTCGAGCGCCGTCGTCGGCTCGTCCGCGATCAGCAGCTTCGGTTTCAGCGCGCAGGCAATGGCAATGCCGACGCGCTGGCGCTGGCCGCCGGAGAGTTCGTGCGGATAGCGCGACAGCGGGAATTTCGCCTCCGGCAGGCCGACGCGGTCGAGGATGGCGCGCGCCTTGTCCTCCGCGGCGGCGCGCCCGCACCCGGTGTGCAGCATGATGCCCTCGGCGACCTGGCGGCCGATGGTCATCACCGGGTTCAACGCCGTCATCGGTTCCTGGAACACCATGCCGATGTCGTCGCCGCGCAGCGCGCGCATGGCACGTTCGTCGATGGACACGAGGTCGTTGCCGTTGAAGCGGATGGCGCCCGACATCGCGGCGCGGTGCGGCAGCAGGCGCATGATGGCGAGCGCGGTCATCGACTTGCCGGAGCCCGATTCCCCGACCAGTCCGAGGACCTCGCCGGGGCCGACCTGCAAAGACACGCTGCGCAGGATCGGCCGGTCGCCGATGGCAAGGTCGAGATTGTCGATCGCCAGCAACGACATCAGCGTTCGCGCCTCAGCCTGGGATCGAGCACGTCGCGCAGGCCGTCGCCGAGCAGGTTCAGGCCGAGCACGGTGACGATGATGGCAAGACCCGGGAAGATCGCCATCCACGGCGCCACGATCATGCGGGTCTGGGCGTCGAACAGCATGCGGCCCCAGGAGGGCATTGGCGGCTGCGCGCCGAGGCCGACATAGGACAGGCCCGCCTCGGCGAGGATGCCGAGGGCGAACTGGATCGTGCCCTGCACGATCAGCAGGCTGACGATGTTGGGCAGGATGTGCTCGGCGGTGATGCGGCCCAGGCCCTTGCCGGCGGCGCGCGCCGACAGGATGAATTCGCGCGGCCACAGCGCCAGTGCGCCGGCGCGGGCCACGCGGGCGAAGACGGGGATGTTGAAGATGCCGATGGCGATGATGGCATTGACGGCGCCGGGGCCGAACACGGCGGTGATCATCAGCGCGGAGAGCAGGGCGGGAAAGGCGAAGACGAGATCGTTGAAGCGCATCAGCACTTCGTCGACCAGCCCGCGCCGGGCCGCGGCCCACAGGCCGAGCGGCACGCCGAAGCCCATGCCGACGCCGATGGCGACGAAGGCGACGGCGATGGAGTTGCGGCTGCCCACCATGATCATGGCGCCGATGTCGCGGCCGAAGTGATCGGTGCCGAACCAGTGGGCGGCCTGCGGCGGCTTCAGCTTCTGGGCGACCGGCAATTCGGTCACGTCATAGGGAGTCCACAGGTAGGAGACCAGGGCCATCAACGCGATGGCAACGGTGATGGTCAGCCCGATGGCGAAGGACCGGTTGGCCATGGCGCGCCGGAACAGCCGCCCGTCGGGTCCCGGATGCGCGGTCAATGCCGAACCCTCAGGCGCGGGTCGACGACGGCATAGGACAGGTCGACCAGAAGGTTGACGACGATGACGGCGGCCACCAGCAGCATGACGACGCTTTCCACGACGATGAGATCGAGCTGGGTGATGGCCTGGAACACCAGGCGGCCGAGGCCGGGCAGGTAGAACACGTTCTCGATGATGACCGCGCCGGCGACGAGAAACGCGAATTGCAGGCCGAGAATGGTCAAGACCGGAATCAGCGCGTTGCGCAGCGCATGGCGGCGCAGCACGTCGCCCTCGGCAAGGCCCTTGGCGCGCGCGGTGCGGATATAGTCCTCGCCGAGCGTTTCGATGAGGGCCGAACGCGCCACGCGGGCAAGGATGGCGGCCTGCGGCAGCGCCAGGGCCAGGGCCGGCATGACCAGCGATTTCAGCGCCGGCCACAGGCCGGCCGACCAGCCGGGGAAACCGCCGGCCGGCAGCATCCGCAGCCAGGCGGCGAACACGTACATGAGGATCAGTCCGAACCAGAAATTCGGCACCGCCACCCCGAGCTGGGCAGCGCCCATGGACATGGCGTCGGGAAGGCGGCCGCGGTGGCGTGCCGCGAACAGGCCGACAGGCAAGGCAATGGCGGTGGACAGCGCCAGCGAGATCAGCGCCAGCGGCAGCGACACCGCCAACCGTTCGCCGACAAGTTCGATGACGGGGACGGAATAGGTGTAGGAGCGGCCGAAGTCGCCGGTAAGCATGCCACCGACCCAGGCCAGGTAACGCCACCACACCGGCTGGTCGAGCCCGAGTTCGGCGCGCAGCGCGGCGAGCGCCTCGTCGGTGGCGTTCATGCCGAGCATGACCTGCGCGGGATCACCCGGCAGGATTTCCATGACGGAAAAGACCACGAGCGAAGCGACGACGAGGGTGATCGCCGAAGTCGCGACGCGGTTGGCGAGCCATTGCAGCATGGGAGCGGGGCGAGGGCGCGCGCGGGCGGGCCGCGCGCGCCGTCGGGCTCAGTCGTTCCACTTCACCTTGGTCAGGTCGTTGGCCTGGACGGGGGAGTTTTCCCACAGGCCCTCGAGCTTGGCGTCCCAGACGCCGGTCTTGGGAAGTTCGAACAGGAAGCCGTTGACGGCGTCATTGGCGATGATGCGCTGGGCTTCCTGGAGAAGTTCCGTGCGCTTCGCATCGTCGGCGGTCACGTCGAGGTCGGCCATGATCTTCTGGAACGCGGCGTTGTCGTACTGGAAGTAATAGTCCTTGTTGGCGTAGATGCCGATGTCGTTCGGCTCGGTGTGCGAGACGATGGTCAGGTCGAAGTCCTTGGCCTTGAACACCTGGTCGAGCCACTGGGCCCATTCCACCGGAATGATCTCCAGTTCGATGCCGACCTTGCGCAACTGCGCCGCGATCACCTGGCCGCCGTCGCGCGCATAGCCGACGGGCGGCAGCTTCAGCGTCGCCTTGAAGCCGCCTTCGAGGCCGGCCTCCTTCAGCAGTGCCTTGGCCTTGTCGAGGTCGTGCGGATACGTGCCGGTCAGGTCGAGGTAGGCAGCGTTTCCGGGCGAGAAATGCGTGCCGATCGGCACGCCGAGGCCGGCGGAGGCGGCCGAGATGATCTCGGTGCGGTCCAGCGCATGGGCGATGGCCTGGCGAACCTTCAGATTGTCGAACGGCGCCTTCTTGTTGTTGGTCGACAGGATGGTCTCGCCCTCGGTCGCGCCGATGACGACCTTGAAGCGCGGATCGGCCTGGATCTGCGGCAGCGCGTCGCCGACGGCCATGTTCGGGAAGGCCTGCACGTCGCCCGAAAGCAGCGCCGGCACGGCGGCGGCGGCATCCGGTACGACGCGGAACGTCGCCTTTTCCAGCGCCACCTTCTCGCCCCAGTAGGCATCGTTGCGGACGATGACGATCTGCGAGCCCTTGGCCCAGTTGTCGAACTTGAACGGGCCGGTGCCAACGGGATTGGTCTCGTTGGTGGCCGCCGATTCCGGCGCCACGATGACGGCGTCACCCCAGCCCATATTGTAGAGGAAGGCGCCCTGCGGCTGCTTCAGCGTCACCTTCACGGTCGCCGGGTCGACGGCCTCGACGGTGTCGATCTGTGCGAACAGGCCCTTCTGGGCGTTGGTCGACTTCTCGTCGCGGGCACGGTCCAGCGAGAACTTCACATCGGCGGAATCGAAGTCGGTGCCGTCATGGAACTTGACGCCGGTCCGCAGGTGGAAGGTGTAGGTCTTGCCGTCCGCGGAAATGTCCCAGCTGGCGGCGAGCGCGGGCATGACCTCGCCCTTCGAGCCGATGCGGGTGAGGCCTTCGAAAAGGTTGGCATAGACGACTTCGTCAATGGCCGCGGCGGCGTTCCCGGTCGGATCGAGGTGCGGCGGCTCCAGCGCGACGCCGAGCACCAGATCGGTGCGGGCGGCGAAGGACGCGACGCTCGAGGCAAACACGAGGGCAGCGGCGGCGAGAATGGTTTTCTTCATGATGACCTCCCGGGTGAGGAGCGGGATGAAAGCGCACATTCGGTCGCGAGTAAACGGGGTAGTTGGCGCTGAAGCCTTTTTCAGGAAAGGCTTTTTCCGGTCAGGAGCGCGTGCAGCGCGCCGGCCATGACGGTGGCCGAATCCACCATGTCGTCGATTCCGACCCACTCGTCGGGCTGATGGGCAAGGTCGAGAATGCCGGGTCCATAGGCCACGCAATCGTAGAGGCCGCCGATCCGGGCGATGTGCTTCTGGTCATAGGTGCCCGGCGAAAGGACATATTCGGGCTCGCGGTCGAACAGGTCGCGGATGGCGCCGGCGAGCGCGCTTGGAACCGGTGCGTTCCGGTCCGCCAGGGTCGGCTCGAACACCATGATGTCGCGGATGGCGTAGTCGAATTCGGCGCGCGTCGCCTTCAGCCCGTCGAGGATGGAGACGACTTCGCCGCGCACCTGCGCCAGCGATTCCTCCGGGACGAAGCGCCGGTCGATGACCACGCGGCAGGAATCGGGAACGTTCGGCGCGGGGAGGCCGGTCCAGTCGTCGCTCTGGCCTCCATGCACCGCATTGAAATTGAGCGTCGAGCGCTTGGCACCGTCCGGCACGATCGGATGGTGCGAGCGGCGGGCGGCGAGCTTCGGGAACAGTTCGGCCTCGAAGGCGGAAAAGACCGCGCCCATGTGGCGGACGGCGCAATCGCCGAGAAAGGGCATGGAACCGTGGGCGATCCGGCCCTTGGTCTCGATCTCGGCCCACCAGACGCCGCGATGGCCAAGGCAGATGCGGTCCTTGTTGAGCGGTTCGGGAATGATGACGTGATCGACGCGGGGCGGAGAAAAATGGCCGCGGGCCGCCAGCCATGCGACACCACCGAAGCCGCCGGATTCCTCGTCCGCCGTGCCGGAAATCTCGATGGCGCCGGGGAATTCCGGGAATTGCTCGAGGAAGGCCTCGACCGCGATCACCGACGCGGCAAGGCCTCCCTTCATGTCGCAGGCGCCGCGGCCGTAGAGCCGCCCGTCGCGCACGATCCCGGCAAACGGATCGACCGTCCAGTCGCCACCGGCCTCCACCACGTCGATGTGGGAGTTGAAATGGACGCAGGGACCCGGCCGTGCGCCCTCGATCCGGGCCACGACGTTCCAGCGCGGGAAGCGGTCGGTGTCGCCCGGCGTGCCCTCCGCGCGGAAATACTCCACGGCGAAACCGCGGCGTTCCAGGCGGTTGCCGAGCAGTTCGGCGCATTCGCGGTAATTCTCGCCGGGCGGATTGACGGTGGGGATTCGCACAAGGTCGGCCGCGAGCGTCACAAGTTCGTCGGTTTTGGCTTCGATACGTTGGCGGACTCGCTGGCGCATGTCCGTATTCAACAGGGATACGCCTTGCGATTCAAGCACTTCGACGACAATGGCGCGCGAGCGTCGGGCATGCACGATTTGTTGACGATACCGCTTAAGCGAAACGTGATGCATTTCGTGCTGGATTGGTGCATTCTGTAATTGTCTGTGACTTGGTGGTTCGGGGCGAGCAACTGGGGTTGAAACGATGAAGAAACTGATCCTCTCGGCACTCATTGGCGTGGCCATGTCGGTCGCGGCCATGGCAACCGCCTCGGCGGCGAACCTCGTGGCAACGATCGACATTTCGGCGCAGCGCATGACGGTGAAGAAGGACGGGCTGCTTCTGCATTCATGGCCGGTTTCGACCGCGCGCAAGGGCTATGTCACGCCGCGCGGCGCCTACCGCCCCACCCGCATGCATCGCATGTGGTATTCCCGCAAGTACGACAATTCGCCGATGCCCTACTCGATCTTCTTCCGTGGCGGCTACGCCATCCACGGGACCAATGCCGTGAAGCGGCTGGGCACGCCGGCCTCGCACGGGTGCGTGCGGCTGCACCCGAACGCCGCGGCCACCTTGTACGGCATGGTGCAGAAGGTCGGCGCGAAGAACACGCGCATCGTCATCGTCAACTGAACCGGCCCTGAAGCGGGCGGTTCAGGCGGACTTCTCGGCAGGAAGCGACAAGGCGTCGTCGCGGCCGAGAAGGGCGCCGGCGCGCACCTCGTAGATCACCAGCATCTCCTCGCCATCGTTGGCCAGCGCATGCGATGCGCCGCGCGGAATCATCAGCGCCGATCCCGGCAGCGCGGGGATCGTCTGGCCGTCGATCGACGCCTTGCCGCGGCCGGAGACGACGGTCCACGTCTCGGTGCGACGGAAGTGGCATTCGCGCGCCAGGCCGCCGCCGGGCTCGATCTCGCGGCGCACGATCATGATGCCGGGCGTGTCCTCGATGACGGTGTCGAAGCCGCCGTCCGAGGC
>JBATNB010000079.1:0-4467 GCA_049290135.1 Rhizobiaceae bacterium | reverse complement strand
GCTTTTCGCCGGCCGGCGTCGCGGCGGCGGCGACGAACGACGTGCCGTCCCCGATTCCGGTCAGCGCCAGATCATGTCCGGACCTCGCCTCCGGTCCGGTGCCCATCGAAGCGCAGAAGCAGGTGGCGGCCGAGCGCGTGCAATTGACCGCCACGATCAGCGCGTTGCGCCGTCGCGCCCGATAATGCGTGTCGGGGTAGGGCCCGTCGATGAACACCTTGTCCTGCACGGCGATCGCCGCCAGGTCGCAGGCGCGCAGGCCGACAAAGGCGATCCGGCCCTCGTCCTCCGGTTCGGCATGGATGGCCATGCCGTCCTGGGTTCGCTGCGAACGCCACAGACGCTGGCGCGGCCTGTGCAGGAAGCGCTTGGCCGAATCGGGGCCGAGCGTCGCGGAAAACCACGCCTCGCCGTCCGGGTTCAGCCGGTAGGACCCGCCTTCCTGGACATCGACAAGACCGCGCGGGAAATCGTCGGCGCTCTCGATCTCGGCCAGCACGATCGCTCCGTCCCTCGGCGTCGGGCCGATCACGGTGTAGCCATCGTCTTGCAGCGCCGCCACCAGCGTGGCCAGCCCGCCGGTCCCGATCACGACTTGGTCCCTGGACGTCACGATCCGCTCTCCCCGGAAATTCCAACGACCATGACCATATCAGCGGTGAGTTGAATGGAAATGGCATTTAAAATCGATTGAATCCTAATTGGCTTTTCCCCGATGTCCTTGATCTGGCTCTATTCGCCAGCCGGTTTTTCGTGCTTCCTATGCCCTGGCCGCGCGGCGTCGCGGGTTTCCGGACGCCCGGTCTGCGGGCAGCGAACGGGAGAGGCGATGTTTCAGGTTCGCATTCACGGGCGGGGCGGGCAGGGCGTGGTGACCGCGGCCGAGATGCTTTCGGTCGCCGCTTTCCTCGAGGGCAAGCACGCGCAGGCCTTCCCGAGTTTCGGGTCCGAGCGCACCGGCGCGCCGGTGGTGGCGTTCTGCCGCATCGACGACCGGGAGATCCGGCTGCGCGAACCGATCCAGGATCCCGATGCGCTGATCGTGCAGGACGCGACCCTGTTCAAGGCGCTCGACGTGATGGAGGGCCTGTCCGGCGACGGATGGCTGCTCGTCAACACCGCGCGCTCCCTCGCCGACATCCATCTCGACGAGGTCGCCGCGCGGCTCAAGCCGGGCCATGCCCGCCGCGTCTCGGCCACCGAACTGGCGCTCAAGCATGTCGGTCGCCCGTCGCCGAACACCGCGCTGCTCGGCGCCTTCACCGCGGTCTGCCCGATCGTTTCGCTCGATTCGGTCATCGAGGCCATCCGGCGGACCTTCCCCGGCAAGGTCGGCGAGGCCAATGTCGCCGCGGCGCGCGAGGCGCACGCGCTTGTTTCGAATGCTTCGGGAGCCTGACCATGCTTGAACAGATCGAAGGCTCCAAGGCGATGGCCAGGACCATTGCGCTGTGCCGTCCGCAGGTGGTCTGCGCCTACCCGATCACCCCGCAGACCCACATCGTCGAAGGCCTTGGCGAACTGGTCCGGGCCGGTGAGCTTGGCAATTGCGAATTCATCAATGTCGAAAGCGAGTTCGCCGCGCTGTCGGTCGCCATCGGCGCGTCGGCGGCCGGCGCGCGCTCCTACACCGCGACCGCGAGCCAGGGCCTGCTGTTCATGGCCGAGGCGGTCTACAACGCCGCCGGCCTCGGCCTTCCCATCGTCATGACGCTCGGCAATCGCGCCATCGGCGCGCCGATCAACATCTGGAACGATCATTCCGATGCGATGGCGATGCGCGAATCGGGCTGGATCCAGCTCTTCGCCGAAACCAACCAGGAAGCCGCCGACCTGCACATCATCGCCTTCCGCCTCGCCGAGGAACTGTCGGTTCCCGCGATGGTCTGCGTCGACGGCTTCATCCTCACCCACGCCATGGAGCGCATCGACATTCCCGGCCAGGCCGATGTCGATGCCTTCCTGCCGCCCTACGAGCCGGTGCAGGTGCTCGATCCGGCCGACCCGATCTCCATCGGCGCGATGGTCGGCCCCGATGCCTTCACCGAGGTACGCTACCTGCAATATTTCAAGCAGCAGACGTCCTTCCGCCTCATCGAGCATGTGTCGGGGGAATTCGCGAAGCGGTTCGGACGCCCGTCCGGCGGGCTCCTGCGCGAGTATCACGCGCGCGATGCGCAATTCGTCATCGTGGCGATGGGATCCATCAACGGCACCATCAAGGATGTGATCGACGAGATGCGGGCCGAGGGCCTGTCGGTCGGCCTGGTCACGCTCGTCACCTTCAGGCCGTTCCCGTACCGGGCGTTGCAGGAGGCGCTGGCCCATGCGCGCGACGTGCTGGTGATCGAGAAGGCGCTCGATCCGGGAATGGGCGGGCCGCTTGCATCCAACATTGCCATCGCCCTGCGCGAGGTGGCCGATCCGCCGGCGCTGCATTCAGCCATCGCCGGCCTCGGCGGGCGTCCGGTCACCAGGGCGTCACTGCATCGGCTGATCCGCCAGGCGATGATCCAGCCCTGGGAGGGGCCACATTTCCTCGACCTGAACGAGCGCGTGATCGCCCGCGAAATTCACCGGCGCGGCAAGAAGCGCCGCTCCGGCCCGGCCGCGGAGAACATTCTCATCCATCTCCGGCGCGAGCACGACGAGAAGATGAAGGCGAAGGAGAACGCCGATGGCTGAGACACCCCCGTTGAACGAGGTGCAGAAGCTCCGCTTCTACCAGAAGGGCACCCACACCGTCGGCAACCGCCTCGTCGACAGCGACGACCGCAATGTCCAGGCGAGCCTGGATCGCTCCAATTCGCTGACCTCAGGCCATCGCGCCTGCCAGGGCTGCGGCGAGGCGCTGGGCGCGCGTTATGCCATCGACGCCGCGATGCGCGCCGCCGGCGGCCAGCTTGTCGCCGTCAACGCCACCGGCTGCCTGGAGGTCTTCACCACGCCCTATCCCGAAACGTCATGGCAGATGCCGTGGATGCATTCGCTGTTCGGCAATGCCGCCGCGGTGGCGACCGGCGTCGCCGCCGCCTTGCGCGTCACCGGCCGCGACAAGGCCCGTGTCGTCGCCCAGGGCGGCGATGGCGGCACCACCGACATCGGTTTCGGCTGCCTGTCGGGCATGTTCGAGCGCAATGATGACGTGCTCTACATCTGCTACGACAACGAAGGCTACATGAACACCGGCGTGCAGCGATCCTCGGCCACACCGCCGGCGGTGCGCACCGCCACAACGCCGGTGCTCGGCGACGAGCCGGGAAACGTCTTCGGCACCGGCAAGTTCCTGCCGAAGATCGCAGTCGCCCACGACATTCCCTATGTCGCGACCGCGTCCGTTGCCGACCTGCATGACCTGGAGGCCAAGGTCACCAGGGCCATGGCGGTACGCGGCGCCCGCTACATCCACATCAACGTCCCCTGTCCGCTCGGCTGGGGAGCGGCGTCGCATGACACGATCCGCCTGGCCCGGCTCGCCATCGAGACCGGGCTGTTTCCCGTGTTCGAGGCCGAGTTGGGGCGCATTACCAACGTGCGCAAGATCCGCGGCCGGCAACCGGTGACGGCGTATCTCAAGCTGCAGCGCCGCTATGCGCATCTCTTCAAGGGGGGCGTGGAGGATCCGCGCATCGCCCGCATCCAGGCGATGGCGGACCGCAACATCGCCGACTACGGCCTCGTCGACGGTTGAGGGAACAGGCGCGATGAAACATCCCTACGCCATCTCGCTCGATGTCGGCACGTCGAAGGCGAACCACACCGGATCGTGGCGCACCGAGCGCCCCGTCTATGTCGACCGGCTGCCGCCCTGCAACAATGCCTGCCCCGCCGGGGAGGATATCCAGGGCTGGCTGTTCCATGCCGAGGCCGGCGATTACGAGCAGGCCTGGCGCGCGCTCACGCTCAACAATCCGCTCCCCGCCATCATGGGGCGCGTCTGCTATCACCCGTGCGAAACGGCCTGCAACCGGGCGACCATCGACGAGGCGGTCGGCATAAACGCCGTCGAGCGCTTCCTGGGCGATCTGGCGATCGCCAGGGGCTGGCAATTCGAGCCGCCGGCCTCCGGGACAGGCAGGCGCGTGCTGGTCGTCGGCGCCGGTCCGGCCGGCCTGTCGGCGGCCTATCACCTGCGGCGCGCCGGGCATGAGGTGTCCATCCGGGAAGCCGGTCCGCTCGCCGGCGGCATGATGCGGTTCGGCATTCCGAAATACCGCCTGCCGCGTCACGTCATCGACGCCGAGGTCGCGCGCATCGTCGCCATGGGCGTGGCGCTCTCGCTCAACGACAAAGTCGAGGATATCGAGCAGGCGATGACGGCGGGCGGGTTCGACGCCGCCTTCCTCGCCGTCGGCGCGCATATCGCGCGGCGCGCCTACATCCCCGCGGCCGGCGCCGCGAAGGTGATGGACGCCGTGTCGCTGTTGCGGTCGATGGAAGGCGAGGAGCCGCCGCTGCTCGGCCGCA
>JBATNB010000078.1:0-1557 GCA_049290135.1 Rhizobiaceae bacterium | reverse complement strand
CTCTCTGGCTGCCCGTTACCTAGTGCCTGGACCGGAACACCGAAATGCGCGGCCTTGGTCTGTGCTTGGAGGATGCTGGCCAGGCGTTCAGTGTAGTCCTCAATGAATTCCAGGTTGCTATGCACGTAACTGATGGGATTATTCAGTTCGTGCGCTACTCCGGCCACTAATAGGCCCAGTGAAGCCATTTTTTCCGAGTGAACGAGCTGCTCCTGGGTGTGCGCCAATTCCTGATAAGCCGTTTCAACCTGTTGGTGACGCTCGGAAAGCGCCTGATTGGCAGTGAAAAGCTCCTGCGTGCGCGCGGCGATTTTGGCTTCCAGATCGCGATTGATCTCCTCCAACAGACGGCGGCGTTCGCGTTCCGCCAACAGTGATCGAGCCAATAAGTGGCCGCCATAAACCAAGCCTAAAGCGATGACTCCTGAAACCATTGGAATCCACATATTCATGGTGACGAAGACCAGATAAGCGGCTGACAGCGCAAGAACCGCCAGTGCCACCGTCGCTAACAGGGCAGCGACCGGTTTCAAGCTGGCGACCAGTAAACTGGCCAACAGCAACGCCAGCAACAAAAGCCATTGCCCAGCCTTGCCAGGCTCGGTGATAAAGTGTCCTTCCAGCACGTTGCTGATGATATTGGCCTGAATTTCAACTCCTGCCGAGGAGTTCCCAGTCGCCCAGGAAAATGGCGTGAGAAAGGCATCGCTCAACAAGGCCTGCGGTTCCGGGGTCGATTCCAGATGACGGCCCACCAGCACAATCTTGTCGGCAAAAATGCCTGGCGGCAGCATCCGCTCGTAATCGAGGGCCTGGTAGTAAGAAACTGACCGGATCGTCTTCGGCGGTCCCCGATACGCGATCAGCACTTCCCGCAATAAATCTCTCTGCTGTAACCCGGTCCCTTTAGCCACCACCCCAGTTCCCATCGCCGGATTGCTTAAATAGCGGCTAACGACTTGCAGAGCGAACGATGGCAGACCAGGGGTCAGCAGGCGGGTCCGCCGCACGACGCCATCGGCGTCAATGCTGATGAGCGGATTGCCCACCTGAGTCACCTCCCGAAACGCCGGCAGGGGATCAATGCGGATCGTTTGGCGGAACAGCGGATCGTTCACCACTGACAAAGCGCTGACCAGTACAACGTTTCCGTTGGCTTTGAGAATGCGCGCCAATTCAGCGTCTTCAGCCGGTTGGGACGGTTCGGCGAACAAGATATCGAAGCCAATCACCTTGGCTCCGGCCCGATGAAGCTGCTGGACCAGGCGGGCGTGCAGACTGCGCGGCCAAGGCCATTGCCGCCCAATCTCGGCCATGGACGGCTCGTCAATGGCGACAATAATGATCGAGTCTGGCACCGGCAATGGACCGCGCAGGGTCAATAACAGATCAAATCCTTTCAGTTCGAGAAAGGCAAAAATAGATAGCTGAGAGAAAAACAGTGTCACCCCAAAAGCGACTACCGCAACGGTAGCCGCCGAAAGGAGTAACGGTCTTTGCGCTTTCACCAAGACGTTATAACAAGTCGTAAATCAATCCAACATAACAGTTATGCGC
>JBATNB010000077.1:0-3274 GCA_049290135.1 Rhizobiaceae bacterium | reverse complement strand
CCCCAATGGCGACCGACGCCTTCGAGCGTGGCCAGGCCACGCCGGACCCCGGCGGCGGCGCGGCGCTGGCCTTCCGGCGCATCGCCCTCGTAGAGACCGGACACTTCGAACAGGGCGACATCGACATGGCCGCGATCGGCATTGCGCTGCGCCGCGGCGATCAGGCCGGGCAGCAACGAGGGGCGCATGTCCGACATGTCGGCGGCGATGGGGTTGGCAAGCTTCAGTTCCGGCTTGCCGCCGCCGAAGGCCACCGCATGGGCCGCCGGGATGAACGACCAGGTGACGGCTTCCAACATGCCGCGGGCAGCCAAGGCGCGGCGCGCCGCGCGCGTGCGGATCTGCAGCGTGGTGAGAATGCGCCCGTTCACCGCGCCAAGGCCCGGCAGCGGTTGCGGCGCAATCCGGTCCTCGCCGCGAATGCGCATCACTTCCTCGACCAGATCGGCCTTGCCGTCGACATCGGGGCGCCATGACGGCACCGCGACGTCGATGATGTCGCCGTCGCCCTTCGGCGCGAAGCCGAGACGCTCGAGGATCGAACGGCTTTCGTCGGCCGGAACGTCGGTTCCCGTCAGCCGCTTCACTTCGGAGAACGGGAAGCGCACGATTTTCGGCACATGGCCGGCATAACCGACGACCAGTTTTTCGCCGGGCCTGCCACCGCAGAGGTCCATCACCAGCTTCGTCGCCAGGTCGAGGCCGGGAACCATGAACTCCGGATCGACGCCGCGCTCGAAACGATAGCGCGCATCGGTGACGATGCCGAGATCGCGACCGCTGCGGGCGATGTTGAGCGGGTTCCACAAAGCCGATTCGATCAGCACGTCGGTAGTGTTGCCGTCGCAGCCGGAATGCTCGCCGCCCATGATTCCGGAAATCGATTCAACGCCATTGTCGTCGGCGATGACGCAATTGTCCGGCCCGAGCGCGTATTCGCGTCCGTCCAGCGCCAGCACCGTCTCGCCGTCGCGGCCGCGGCGCACGACGAGATTGCCCCTGACCTTGGCAAGATCGAAGACGTGAAGCGGCCGGCCGCGATCGAAGGTGACATAGTTGGTGATGTCGACGAGCGCGTTGATCGGCCTCAGCCCGATGGCGATGAGCCGCTGCTGCATCCAACGCGGCGACGGACCGTTTTTCACCCCGCGCACCAGGCGCAGCGCGAAACCGGGGCAAAGGTCCGGCGCCTCGATCGCCACGCCGACCGGGCAGGCGCCGCTGCCCGCGACCGGCTCGATCAACGGCGTCTTCAGCCGGCCGAGCCCGGAGGCGGCGAGATCGCGGGCAATGCCGTGGATGGAGGTGCAATCCGGGCGATTCGGCGTCAGATTGATGTCCATGACCGGATCGTCCAGCCCTGCATAGCCGGCAAAGGACATGCCGACAGGCGCATCTTCGGCCAGGTCGATGATGCCGGTATGCTCATCGGACAATTGCAGTTCGCGCTCCGAACACATCATGCCGCGCGATTCCACTCCGCGGATCTTGCCGACCCCGAGCGTCACGTCGATGCCGGGCACGTAGGTTCCCGGCGCGGCGAAGGCGCCGACCAGGCCGGCGCGCGCATTCGGCGCGCCGCAGACGACCTGCACGGGATCGCCCTGGCCGGTGTCAACGGTGAGCACGCGCAGCTTGTCGGCGTCGGGGTGCTTCTCGGCGGTCAAGACGCGGGCGATGACGAACGGCTTCAACGCCGCCTTGTCGTCGACGGATTCCACCTCGAGCCCGATGGCGGTGAGCCGGGCGACGATCTCGGCGAGCGTCGCGTCGGTGTCGAGATGGTCCTTGAGCCAGGAGAGGGTGAGTTTCATGGTTCCGTCTCCTTATGCGCTCAGGCCGCCGAACAGCGTCGGCATGTCGAGCGGGCGCGACAGCCAGCGCACATCGACGTCGAAAATTGCCCTGTCATTCCTGCCGCTATGCCGCATCGCGCGCTTTCGCCGTTTTCGGATATCGCCAGCCGGCGAGCATCCCGCGGATCGACAGGTCTTCGTCGACATCCGGCCAATGCACGCCATCCAGCATCAATTCCACATTGTTGCGCTGCGCTGGCGTCGCCGCTTCGAGGCGCGGATACCATTCCAGCGGCGTGACAATCTCGCGGCCGTCGGTCAGACGCACATGAACGAATGACGGATCGCACCACGCTTCCACGGGGCGTTCGTTCTCAGCGTACGGTTCTTGCGAACTCATGCCAGGCCTCCAGTATCTGTCCGTGATGCTCGCTCACGACCTCAAGGATACGCTTCATGTCCACGGCATTGAAGCCTTTGTGTTCAGCGAACGCGTTGTTGTCGAGCCACACCTTGGCAGCGCCTCCATGTCCGGTCGCGTGGACATGAGGCGGTTCTCCCATGTCGGACCCGTAGAAATGGAAGCGTATCCCGTATTTGCGGAGCACCGTCGGCATGCCTCACCCGCTCAGCCCTCCGAACAGCGTCGGCATGTCGAGCGGGCGGAAGCCGTAATGGGAGAGCCAGCGCACGTCGGCGTCGAAGAAGGCGCGCAGGTCCGGCATGCCGTATTTCAGCATGGCGATGCGGTCGATGCCCATGCCCCAGGCGAAGCCCTGGTATTCGTCCGGATCGAGCCCGCCGGCGCGCAGCACGTTGGGATGCACCATGCCGCAGCCGAGGATCTCCATCCAGTCGGCGCCTTCGCCGAAACGCACCTCGCCCGGCCGCGAGCGGTCGCACTGGATGTCGACCTCCATCGACGGCTCGGTGAAGGGGAAGAATGACGGGCGGAAACGCATGGTGACCGAGGGAACCTCGAAGAACGCCTTGCAGAACTCCTCCAGCACCCACTTCATGTTGGCGACATTGGCTGAGCGGTCGATGACCAGACCCTCGACCTGGTGGAACATCGGCGAATGCGTCGCGTCGCTGTCGCAACGATAGGTCTTGCCGGGGATGACGATGCGGATCGGCGGCTTCTGCGCCTCCATGGTGCGGATCTGCACCGGCGAGGTGTGGGTGCGCAGCAGCTTCCGCGAACCGTCCGGTCCCGGATTGAAGAAGAACGTGTCGTGCATCTCGCGGGCCGGATGACCCTCGGGGAAATTCAGCGCGGTGAAATTGTAGTAGTCGGTCTCGATGTCCGGCCCCTCGGCAATGGCAAAACCGAGATCAGCGAAGATGGCGGTGATCTCGTCGATCACCTGGCTGATCGGGTGGATGCGGCCGCGCTCGACGGGCGAGGTGCGGACCGGAAGCGTGACATCGACCTTCTCCGCCGCCAGGCGCGCGGTGATCGCCAGGTCGCGCAGATC
>JBATNB010000076.1:0-3459 GCA_049290135.1 Rhizobiaceae bacterium | reverse complement strand
AAGCAGGACCGCATGGCCGCCTTCGGCCGGGCCGACGCCGGCCTGCGTGTAGAAGCGTTTCGGCAACGGCGCCTTCATGGCGGCACGCGCGCGCTGCGAGGGATCGATCCCGGCCTTGTCGCCGGTCAGGTCGTCGCGCATCGGTTCAACTCCTTGCTCGTGCGCCGCGATTGGCGATCAGCAATCCGGCGCCGATGCAGGCGAGCGCCAGAAACACCCGCCACGACAGCGGTTCGCCGAGGATCAGCCCGCCGCCAAGCACGCCGAACACCGGCGACAGGAAGGTGAAGTCCGAGAGCGCCGAAGCCGGATAGCGCCGCATCAGCGCGAACCAGACGACATAGGTGACGGCGACCACGAACACCGCCTGGATGAGCACCGCGCCGGCCGCCACGCCCGACCATTGACGCACGATCGGCCCGGCGAGCATGACGAAGGGCGCCGTCAGCGCCGCGGAGACGGCAAGCTGGTAGAGCAGCACCTTTTCCGCCGACACGGTCGACAGGCGCGATCCCTTGATGACGAGCGTGGTGGCGGCCCACAACGCCGCCGCGCCCAGCATCAGCGCATCGCCGAGCAACGCGCCGGGTGCCGGCATCGACAGCCGGTCGGAAAAGACCAGCACGACGCCGAGGAAGGCCAGCGCCATGCCGGCGACCTTGGCGCCGGAGAGGCGCTCGCCGAGCATGAAATGCGCACCCGCCGCCACGAAGAACGGCATGGTGTTGACCATCAGCGCGCCGCGTGCCGCGGTGGTGAAATCAAGACCGATGAAGATGAGCGCGAACTCCGCGGCAAACAGCGCGCCGGCGAGCAACCCGGCCGGCAGCGACCCGTCGCGCGAAAACAGCGCGATGCCGCGCAGACGGCACCACAGCGCCACCAGAAGCCCGGCCAGGGCGGCGCGGAACACGGCGATGGCCAGCGGGTTGAAGCCGCCATTGCCGATCTTGATCAGCGACTGGTTGATGCCCCAGGTCAGCGTCAGGCCGATCATCGCCATGACCGCCAGCGCGTCCAGCCGGCCGGACGAATGCGTCGGCGAGGCACTCATGGTTCGCCCGCGACGGCCTCGTCGAAGCCGAGCAGGTTGAAGCTCTGGCGCATGTGCGGCGGCAACGGCGCGGTGACGTCGATGGCGCCGCCATCGGGATGCGGGATGACCAGGCGTCGGGCATGCAGATGCAGCCGGTTCTGCATGCCGCCCGGCAGCACCCAGTTCTGGTCGGCCTCGAAATATTTCGGATCGCCGATGATCGGGCAGCCCATCTGCACCGCGTGCACGCGCAACTGGTGGGTCCGGCCGGTCTCGGGGCGGAACTCGATCCACGACAGGCTCTGCCCGGCCTGATCGACGACGCGCCAGGAGGTGATGGCATGTTCGGCGCCGGTATCGCCATGCTTGCCGACGCGCACCTTGTCGCCGTCGGGGGTCGCCTCCTTGACCAGCCAGGAGGAGATGCGGCCTTCGCGCTTCTTCGGCACGCCCTTGACCAGCGCCCAGTAGATCTTTTCCGTCGTGCGCAGCCGGAACGCCTCGGCGAGCTTCATGGCGGCCAGGCGCGTGCGCGCCACGGCGAGCACGCCCGACGTGTCGCGATCGAGCCGGTGGACCAGGCGCGGTTTCTCGCCCTTGCGGTTGCGCCAGGCGTCGAGCATCTGGTCGACATGGCGCACCACGCCGGATCCGCCCTGCACCGCCAGGCCGGAGGGCTTGTTGAACACCAGCACCTTCGGATCCTCGTGGAGGAGCATGCGCGCCAGCACATCGTCATCGTCGAGCGCTTTCAGCGTGCGCTGCGTCAGCGGCCCTTCGCCGGCCGCGTCGATGCCCGGCAGCGGCGGCACGCGCACGGTCTGGCCGGGATTGACCCGCGTCTCCGCCTTGGCGCGGCCGCCATCGACCCGCACCTGCCCGGTGCGCAGCAATTTCTGCAACTGCACGAAACCGAGGCCGGGATAGTGCGCCTTGAACCAGCGGTCGAGGCGCATGCCGGCCTCGTCCTCGCCGACGACGATCTGCGCAACGGAAGCCATGCTCACGCACCCCGCATCAAGGCGAGGCCGAGCATCAGCGCCGCGATGGACAGGATCACGCTCGCCGCCACATAGGCGAGCGCCGACCCCGCCTGCCCGCGCTCGAACAGCGTGACGGCGTCAAGCGAAAAGGCCGAGAAGGTGGTGAAGCCGCCGAGCACCCCCGTGGCGGCGAACAGCCGCAATTCCGCCGTGGCATGCACCCGGGCGGCCAGCACGCCGACCAGCAGGCCCATGGCCAGCGAGCCGAAAATGTTGACGGCCAGCGTGCCCCACGGAAATGACGGCCCGAGCGCGCGCAACGCGCCGAGATTGACCAGGTGGCGCAGGCCCGCGCCGATGCCGCCGCCGAGCGCGACGATGAGGAAGTGCTGCATCCGGTCCTGATAACCGAAGGCGCACGGATCAGGAAGGAAAAAGGCTCAGGCGCCGAGGAAGCCGCGCACGAAATCGGCGAGCTTTGCCCAGTCGGTATATTCGACGTCGGTGCCGGTATCCTCCGGCGCGCCTTCCTTGCGGGCGATCATGCGCATGACGATCTTCTTGAAGAAGTCATACTCGGTGTAGCGCAACGCCCCGGCGGCCTGGTGGATGGCATTCGGACGCCAGCCGGTTTCGGTGCAGAACGCCTCGGCGATCTCCTCGATGGCCTTGTGCTCGTTCTCGAAGATGGAGGCGGCCGACAACGACACCGAGACGAAGGCCGACGGCACGGCGTTGAGCCCGCCCGCGCCGGCCTTGGCCCAGTCCACAAGGTCTTCCGGATAATTGCCGGCATGCACCGGCGCGGCGACGATGACGCGATCGGCGGTGGCCAGATCGACATCGGCGAGGTCGCGGCCGTCATAAACGGTGGTCTTCCACCCCGCACTCTGGGCGGTGGCCGACATGGCGCGCGCGATCTTGCGCGTCTGGCCCTCGATGGAGGCATAGACGATGACGAGATGCATGACGCTCTCCTTCAGCAAACCTGCTCCCCGCACGGACGAATGGTGAAACTCGCGGCCGGCGCCTCGCGGAAGGCGTCGAAACGCCGCCCGTCGACGCACTGGACGGTCGCTTCCTCGATATGCCGCGTGCCGATGTCGTACTCGCGCATGGTGATGAGGAACCCGACCTCGCATTCATGATCGAGCGCGAGCTGCTCGCTCATCTCGTCGAGCCAATAGGGATTGTCGGCCTGCGCCCAAGCCGGCGCGGCGAGAAGCATCAGCGCAAGACAGGTGACGAAAAGACGGGCGGCCATGGCGCCTCCTTCCATCCCGATTGTCGCAAATGTCGAACGACGCGGCCTTGATGCCCGTCAATGGCGAAAGCCCAACCGCGCCAGCAGCTCCGCCAGCCCTTCGCCGGCGATGGCCCCGGCCCGTTCCGCCGCGCCATTGACGACGGTGACGCGGCCGCTCGCCAGCGTGTCGGCGG
>JBATNB010000075.1:0-1517 GCA_049290135.1 Rhizobiaceae bacterium | reverse complement strand
AGTGTGTGCAGGACAGCCAGTAAACTTCGCAATAAGAAGTGGGCAAGGTTTAACCTTTAACTTGTCAGCTGTTAATGGAACAATATTAGATTCTAACGGGGTGCAAATAACAAGTCTTGTGGCTTTGCAGTCAGGTTTTAACGGAAGATTTGTACCAAATACTTTAGGTGCATATATTAGAATTACATCTATAGCAAATAATACAGGAAATTGTTTTTCACTTGTACCACCTCCAGATGCAACAGTGGGTGTTCTTAGTGGTCCAATTTTTATAAGCTCTAGTTCGGAGTGCAGTCCTCAGACAGCAAACCAATACAATGCATATGTAGAACTTAGTGGAACTGTTACGAATGTAACTATTGAAGGGGTTGCTGCAGTAGAAGATCCTCCTCTATCTAATATATGGTGGAGGACTTTTGCACCATTTACATCGTATACTACATCCGTTCCTTATTTTGCTCAAAATGGGAATTGTTCTATAAGTGGAACAATAGATCTTCCAAATTGTTCTGGATCAAATGTTTGTCTTCCACAACCAGGGAATGTTCTTATTGGAGCAACTCTACCTACTTGTGGTATTCAAGATGTTTTGGTTTCATTTATTTCAAGTAGTTTAGGTTGGATAGGATCAGGATCTGGCTCAGAGTATGAGTGGATTTCAATACAAGGTACTCCACAAAATCCTGTAGAATATGTTCTTGAAGGACGAAATCCTATTATTAATCCGACTTCTCTATCTATCACACTTCAAACAAGTTTTGGGGGAAATAATAGAGTTAAATTAAAAATATACCAAAACGGTGGGGTGTGCGTTTATGAATCAAACGTAATAGATTTGTTAGCTATTACATCACCTGAGCCTTCAATTATAGGGCCAACAGTTGCAATCACTACTACAGGATATTACCAATATCAAGTAGCGGCAGTACCAGGGGGGTCGTATGCATGGACTCTCACCAACAGTGCAGGAACGGTTCCAATTGGAGTAACTACGTCTAATATAGTTACAATAAATAACTTCTTAGCTGGATTAAATACAATAGGTATAACAGTAACTAATGGAGATGGTTGTACTGGAACAGACAGCTTACCTATAAGTGTAAACTTAGCTTGTCCTGAAGTAGTAACGATACAGGCCGTTTCGGGAAGTGCAGCACTAAATTGTAAGAATCTAACGGGTGTTGTGAATTTCTTACCTCCAGGTGTCACAATAACATCTCACGAGTGGTATTTTGGAGGTACAGTATTAACACAATCTGGAGTAGGTGTTACCATAACACCATTGGATACATCTGTAATAGCACCAGGAGATACAGAATCAGTTACTCTAAGAGTTTATTTTTCTGATTCTTGTATTGTAACATCGGCTGCATACTCTTATACCAGAGCTGCTGCTGTAAATACAGTAAGTAAGGTGTTAAAAGCTCCAGGTGGAGCTGCGATGAACTTCGCCACTACAAATTATTGGATAACAACAGCAAGAGGAAGGGCCTGTGCGTCTCAGGGCGGAGCAGGGT
>JBATNB010000074.1:0-11299 GCA_049290135.1 Rhizobiaceae bacterium | reverse complement strand
GGCCTCATGTACATGGCCCGCTCGATCGCCTATGGCGGCCGCCAGGATCAAATGGTCGGGGCAATTCCGGCCGACGCGGTGATGATGGACCGGCCGCAGGGGCGGGGTCTCGCGCTGTTGTCGCCGGCCGGCGCATCGCCCGGCGAGACCATCCCGGCGCACGAATTCCACCATGCCCGCCTCGTCGGCCTCCCCGATGACGCGGAATTCGCCTGGCGCGTCCTGCGCGGCGACGGCATCGACGGCCGCCATGACGGCGTCATGGTCGACAATCTCGTCGCCGGCTTCTGCCACTTGCGCGACACGTCGCGATTTCGCTGGGCGGATACCTTCGTCGAGCAGGTCCGCCGCCGAAAGACCCAGACCGGCAGCCGCCGGGTGAACAACTGAGCAAACGGGAGAACAACATGGCGATTGAATTCGAAGGCCGCGAAATCGAGACGACGTCGAGCGGCTATCTGGTTGACCAGGAGGACTGGAGCGAGGCGCTGGCGAGCCACATGGCGGGCCTCGACGGCATCGAACTGGGCGAGAAGCATTTCGATGTCATCAACTATTTGCGCGAGGAATATTTCGACAATGGCGGCAATCTGCCCAACACGCGCACCATCATGAAGGCGATGTCGGAACGCTGGGGCCAGGACATTTCCCAGCGCGACCTCTACGACCTTTTCCCGCTTGATCCGTCCAAGCAGGGCGGGCGCATCGCCGGCCTGCCGGAAAGCAAGCGCAAGGGCGGCTATTGACCGGTTTGCCGTGCCGGCTTCGGCCGGCGCGGCCGCGCCGGGTCGTGGAAAGTTGAACGCGGTGTGTACGGACTGCGGCGCTTTCGCCAATGGCGCCGGACCGGCGAAGGCCGTAATATCAGTGTGGTTCGCATGCAAAGAAGGGCGGAATGATTGACATTCCGCGCCGTTTAGTATTCAAAAAATCGCATACGTGAAATCGTCGCCTCACAGCGCATCAGGGAGGAACGGATGTCCGCTGAAAATTCCAAGAGCATGTCGATCATTGTCACCAAGGGCACGCTCGATTGGGCCTACCCTCCCTTCATCCTGGCGACCACGGCCGCCGCGATGGGCGTCAACGTGACCCTGTTCTTCACCTTCTACGGCCTGCAGCTGCTGAAGAAGGATCTGAATCTCCAGGTATCCGCGCTCGGCAATCCGGGCATGCAGATGCCGATGATGGGCATGCACATTCCGATGCCCAACATTGTCAACGTGATCCCCGGGGTCGATGCCGCCGCCACCGTCATGATGAAGAACCTCATCAAGAAGAAAGGCGTGGCCTCCATCGAGGATCTGCGCGAGGCCGCCATCGAATCGGAAGTCAAGATGATCGGCTGCCAGATGACCATGGACCTCTTCGAGATCAAGCGCGAGGACATGATCGACGGCATCCAGATCGGCGGCGCGGCGACCTACATGGAAAACGCGCTGAAGTCCGACATCAATCTTTACATCTGATCGCCTGTGCCCGGCCGGTGGCCGGGCGCGATACCGCATGCCAGCATCGTGGAGGATTACGCATGGCCGACGTGACCGTTGACGCAAAGGGACTGAATTGTCCGCTGCCCATCCTGCGCGCCAAGAAGGCGCTGAAGGACCTGAAGTCGGGCGGTACGCTGGAAGTGCTTGCCACCGACCCGGGTTCGGCGGCCGACTTCGAAGCGTTCTGCCGCACCACCGGCAACCAGCTCATGGAGCATTCGGTTGACGGCGGCGTCTATCGCTTCCTGATCAAGCACAGCGCCTGATCAACCAGCCCTGAACGAACTTGAACGGGCGGCGCCGCAAGCGCCGCCCGTTTCGTTTTCCTGCCGAGCGCGGTTATTTCGCGGTTTCGAGATCGAAGCGATAGCCGGCATGGCATCCGGCGCAGATCGACAGGATGCCGGCGAGCGCCGCCGTCGCCTGTTGCGGCCCGAGGCCGGTGCCGGCGCCCGCGGCGAGTTGATCGAAGCCGTCATGCATGGTCGGGCCGATCAGCTTGAAGTCGATCGGCAGCTTGGCGAGCAGCGTGAACGGCGGTTCCTGGTGGCCGGCGCGACCGGCCTGCCGCGCCGCCGCGGCAAGCGCCGTCATGTCATTCCTGCCGATCGCGTCACTGGCCTGCTGCACGGTCTCGAGCAGGCCACGCATGTCGGCAAGCATGAAATCGCGCTCATCGGGCGAAAGCAGGATGGCAATGCGTCCGTCGTCGGCCGGGCCGGTCCGCCCACTCAAGACGAACAGGTAGACCAGTGTCGCCACGGCGCCGGCAAGCGCCAGGTTGAGGACGAGCGAAAGACGGAACATGCGCGCCGCGCCCACCTACATCGTCCGCCCGTAATAGAGCATCGAGGCATGGGTGGCCTCGGCGAAGAACAGCCAGCGCTCGGTCGCGACGCCGACCGTGGCCGAGGCGGCCGCGACCAGGGCCGCGAGCACGCCGGCGATCCCGGAAAGCGGCACGATGAGGACAAGCGCCGTCAGGGCCGCCGGAACGGCAAACAGCAGCAGGTGGACGAGCCCGCGCAGCTTCGCCGCGTGCTTCCGCGCCACCTGGTAGCCCATCTCGCGCATCAGGAAATTCTCTTCCGTGTGCGGCATCTCCAAAAGCCGCACCGCGCCGAGGCGATCGAGCCCGGTCGCCGTGCCGAGCGTGTTCTGCGCCGGCGTGCCGTCGATCGTGCGCCAGTAGGCGTACTTCGTCGCCCACGCCAGCAGCGTCAGCGCCAGCGCGACGCCGGCGAACGCCGGCGCATAGACGCCGAACACCCGGGCGATGGCGACGAGCAGCAGTGCGCCGGTCATGGCGCCGAGCATGACATAGGCCGGCGGCACCAGCATGTTGTGCCACTGGCGGATCGGCTTCAGGCTGGCATAGATCATCGACGTCGAGACAACCGTGACCAGCGCCATGACCGCCGACAGCGCCGCCATCCAGCCGAACAGGCTGCCGTGCGAATTGAAGAACACCCAGCCGATGCCGAACAGCCCGGCCGGCACGAATGTGGCGATGGCGATGACGCCTTCGCGCGCCAGCCACGAGGAACGCCACTGGGTGAGCGCCTTGAGGAAGCGCTCCGGATGGCCGAGATGCAGCATCGAAGACAGGAGCCCGGCGCCGATGAGGCCGAGCGAGACCGCCATGGCGACGAAACCTAGCCACGTCTCGGCCGGCAGCAGGCCGCCGAGCGCAAAGATGGCCAGAAGCGCCAGCAAGCCGTAGCCGGCGCCGGACGCCGTGGTGAAGAAGATGACGGAAAAGGCGGGATGCATGGTTCTTCCTCCGTCAGCGGGACAGGACCGCGTCGACCCAGCGCAGGAACTTGCCGGTCTTGTCGCGCGGGGCATCGGATACGGGCAGTTTGGCTTCCGCCGCCGAGATCGGCCGGGCGGCGGGCCGCGGGGGCAGGTATTTCGAGGTCGGCTGATAACCGCTTTCGGGCATCAGATCGTAGCCGCCACGTTCGCGCGTCAGCCGCGACACATGCGATTCCGGGTCGTTGAAGTCGCCGAAATGCCGCGCCTTGGCCGGGCAGGTGGACACGCAGGCCGGAACGCGATCGTCCTCCGGCAAATTCTCATTGTAGATCTTGTCGATGCACAAGGTGCATTTCTTCATCACGCCCGCATCCTCGTCATACTCGCGGGCGCCATAGGGGCAGGCCCAGGAGCACAGCTTGCAGCCGATGCAGATGTCGGCGTTGACGAGCACGATGCCGTCCTCGGCCCGCTTGTAGGACGCGCCGGTCGGGCAGACCGTCACGCAGGCCGGAAACTCGCAGTGCAGGCAGTTCTTGGGGAAATGCACCGTACGGGCATTCGGCCCCTGGCCGCCGGCCTCGTAGGTATAGACCCGGTTGAACCAGACGCCGCGCTGTTCGGCCTGGTAGGCGTTGAGATCGGTCAGCGGCGCGGAATGGCCTGACGTGTTCCATTCCTTGCAGTTGGTAGCGCAGGCATGGCAGCCCACGCACGTATCGAGATCGATGACGAGGCCGAGGCGCTTGGCGCCGCGCTGTTGCGGGAGACTGGTCATCAGCGCTCACCCTTCCTGGTCTTGCCGCCGGCATTGAAGCGGTTGACGGTCGGTGCCGGGTCGAGGCCGACCGGCAGGTTGATGGTCGGGAACTGCGGTTCGCTCACCTCTTCGCCGGGCTCGCACTTTTCCACCCGCACCCGCAGGTCGAACCAGGCGGCCTGCCCGGTGATCGGATCGGAGTTGGAGAAGCGCCGGCCGTCGCGCGGCGGCAGCAGTTCCGAGATCAGGTGGTTGAGCAGGAAGCCCTTCTTCGCCTCGGGCGCATCGGGCGCCAGGTTCCACGACCCCGACCGCTTGCCGATGGCATTCCAGGTCCACACCGTGTCGGGGTTGACGCCCTCCATGGTCTTGACCTGGACCTTGATCGAACCGTTGTGCGAGGTCACCCGCGCCCAGTCGCCGTCGTTGATGCCGAGTTCGCGCGCCTTGACCGTCGAGATGTAGAGCTTGTTGCGGCCAAGGATCTGGCGCAGCCACGCATTCTGCGATCCCCAGGAATGGTACATGATCATCGGGCGCTGGGTCAGCGCATGCATCGGATAGGCGGTCGTGTCGACCAGCTCTTCCTCATACGGCATGTACCAGATCGGCAACGGATCGAAAGACGCCTTCAGCCGCTCGCGCATGTGCTCCGGCGGCTGGTTCGGCCCGTGGCCTTCAGCCGCCAGGCGGAACTTCTGCATCGGCTCGGAATAGATCTGCAGGACGATCTGGTCGGCGTGGCCGATGAAGCCCATCTGCACGGCGAAATCGAGATAGTCCTTGTTGGCGAACTTGTAGAATTTCTGGCTCGGCTCAAGGTGGTGATGCCAGAAGGCACCGTTCTTGATGTATTCCTCAAGCTGGTTCGGGTTGGGTTCGCCTCGGCCGAACTTCTCGCCGTCCTTGCCGCGGAACCCGGCGAGCGGGCCGATCCCCGGCATGCGCTCGTGGTTGACGATGTAGTCGGCATAGCCGCCGGGATATTTCGGGCTGCCGTCGCCATTGGTCATGCCGGGCAGCTTCAGCCGCGCGCCGAGGTCGAGCAGCACCGACTGGAATCCGCGCACGTCGCGGTCGGGCTCGACCACCGGCTGGCGGATGGCGTCGGCCGGGCCGTCGGCCTCGCAGATCGGCCGGTCGAGCAGCGAGATGCAGTCCCACCGCTCCAGGTAGGTCGTGTCGGGCAGGATCAGGTCGGCATAGGCGACCATTTCGGAGAAGTAGGCATCCGAGTAGATGATGCGCGGGATCTTGTACTCGCCCGTCGCGGGATCCTTGTCGGTGAGCATCTCCATGACACCCTTGGTGTTCATGGTGGAGTTCCAGCTCATGTTGGCCATGTACATGACCAGCGTGTCGATCGGGTAGGGGTCGCCCTTCCATGCGTTGGTGATGACCATGTGCATCAGCCCGTGGCTGGCGACCGGTGCTTCCCACGAATAGGCCTTGTCGATGCGCACCGGCGTGCCGTCGGCTTCCAGGAGCAGGTCTTCCGGCCCGGTGGTGAACCCGAGCGGCAGGCCGCCGAGCGGCGTGTTGGGCGCATAGGTCTTGCCGGCCGGCTTCTGGCCGGGCGGGATCGGCTTGGGAAACGGCGGCTTGAAGCGGAAGCCGCCGGGCACTTCGACCGAGCCGAGCAGGACCTGCAGCGTGTGGATGGCGCGGCAGGTGTGGAAGCCGTTGGTATGGGCCGAGATGCCGCGCATGGCGTGCATGGCCACCGGGCGGCCGATCACCTTGTCATGCTTGCGGCCGGCCCAGTCGGTCCACTCGATGTCGAGTTCGATGGTCTGCTCGAACGCGACTTCCGCCAGTTCGGCGGCGATGCGGCGGATGTCGGCGGCCTTCAACCCGCAACTGGCGGCCACGGTATCGGGGCTGTACTGCGGATCCATGTAGCGTTCGGCGAGAATCTGGAACGCCGGGACGGCCTTGCGTCCGTCCTCGAGCCTGACTTCGCCGACGATGGCCGGCGCCACTTCGGGCAGGCGCGCATTGACGAGCTTCTTCGCCTTGTTGTCGAAGGCGAGCGGATTGCCGTCCTTGTCGCGCGCAAACAGGCCGTGATCGGCCTTGCCGGGGTCCTGGATCACCAGCCAGGGCAGGTTGGTGTAGCGCACCAGATAGTCGATATCGACCTTGTCGGCGTGCAGCAGCTCGTGGATGAGCGCCATGACGAACAGGCCATCGGTGCCCGGGCGGATGCCGACCCATTCATCGGCGATGGCGGAATAGCCGGTGCGGACCGGATTGACGGACACGATCTTGGCGCCGCGCGCCTTGAGCTTGCCCATCCCGGTCTTGATCGGATTGGAATCATGGTCTTCCGCCACGCCGAAGATCATGAAGTATTTCGAGCGGTCCCAGTCCGGCTCGCCGAACTCCCAGAACGAGCCGCCGATCGTGTAGAGCCCGGCGGCGGCCATGTTGACGGAACAGAAGCCGCCATGCGCGGCGAAGTTCGGCGTGCCGTACTGCGCGGCCCACCAGCCGGTCAGCGACTGGCTCTGGTCACGGCCGGTGAAGAAGGCGAGCTTCTTCGGGTCGGTCGCACGGATGGTGCCGAGCCAGTCGGTGGCGATGGCCATCGCCTCGTCCCACTCGATCTCCTCGAACTTGGCCTCGCCGCGCGGGCCGACGCGCTTCAGCGGCTTCTTCAGCCGCGCCGGCGAATAGTGCTGCATGATTCCCGACGAACCCTTGCCGCACAGCACGCCCTTGTTGATCGGATGATCCTTGTTGCCCTCGATGTAGCGGACCAGCCCATCCTTGAGATGCACCTTGATGCCGCAGCGGCAGGCGCACATGTAGCAGGTCGTGTACTTGACCTCGTCATGGACGTCCGGGGACAGATCGATGGCCGGTTCATGGCTCATGGCGGGTTCCTCGTCGGGCGGGGCGCGTCGCGCCGGGTTCAATGGGGAGCGGCGGCGGCGCCGGACGGCGCTTCATCCTCGTCGTCTTCACGCGGCTCCTGCTTGCCCAGGCGCCGGCATTCGACGAAGACATTGCCCTTGCAGGCACGGCACCGGTCGTAGTCGAGGTAGCGGTAGACCGTGCGCAACGCCTCGGTCTTCGACATGAAGATGTTCTTGCGTCCGAACTCGTCGATGTAGCCGCCGCGGGTCAGCCGCTCGATGACGGCGTCCTTCGGCTTGATGAGGTAGATGCCGCCGCCGCGGGCGCGATAGCGCTTGGCCATCTGCACCAGCGCCTCCGCGCCGGTCACGTCGATGAAGTTGACGCCGTTCATGACGATCATCAGGTGCTTGCGGTCGGGCGCTTCCTTCTCGTACTCCAGAATCGTCTCGGTGAACGTGTTGGCCGCGCCGAAGAACAGCGCGCCGTCGAACCGGATGATGCGCAGTTGCGGGCACTCCGGCAGGTCGGCGCGCGCCGTTTCGAACTTGCGGCCGGCGCTCGTCGGGTCGGGAACGCGCACGAGGATCGTCGGGTTCGCGGTGCGGTGCAGGAACAGCAGCAGCGACAGCATCACGCCGGCGAAGATGGCGAATTCCAGTTCGAGGAAGATCGCCGACAGGAAGGTGACGACGAGCACGATCGTCTCGGTTTTCGAGGTGATCATCACCTGGTGGATGTGATGGAAATCGATCAGGCCCCAGGCGACGATGAACAGCACTCCCGCCATCGCCGCGTTCGGCATGTAGGCGGCAAGCGGCGCGACGACCAGCACGATGATGGCCAGCAGCCCGCCGGCGAAGATCGACGCCATCGGCGTCTTGGCGCCGGCTTCGTAATTGAGCCCGGAGCGGTTGAACGAGCCGGTGGCGACATAGGCGGAAAAGAAGCTGCCGACGATGTTGGACAGGCCCTGGCCGATGAATTCCTGGTTGGCATCGATGTGCTGGCCCGAACGGACCGCGAGCGCGCGCGAGATCGAGATCGCCTCGGTGAGGGCAAACAGCGTCACGGCGGCCACGGTCGGCGCCAGCGCGCGCCAGTCGACATAGTTGAAGCTCGGCGACGACAGCGGCGGCAGGCTCGCCGGCAGCGCGCCGACGGTCTTGATCGTCGCGCCGGCGAAGGTGTTGAGCAGCCATCCGTAGATCGAGCCGCCGATGATCGCGATGATCATGTAGGGCAGCTTGCGCCAGTAGCGCCGGATCAGGATGCCGATCGCCATGGTGATCACGCCGACGGAGGTCGTCATCCAGTCGATCTGCGACAGGTGCGTGGCGAAAAAGCTCACGACCTCGTGCGGATGCGATCCGCGCGGAATGTCCAGTTCGAAGAAATTCTTCACCTGGTTGAACATGATCAGGATGGCGGCGCCGGCCGTGAAGCCGATGACGACGGCATGCGAGATGAAATTGACGATAGCGCCGAGCCGCGCGACGCCCATGATGAACTGGATGATGCCGACCATGAAGGCCAGCGTCAGCGCGAGCGACACATATTGTGCCGATCCGGGTTGCGCCAGGCCGGACAGCGACGAGAACAGGACGACGGAGGCCGCCGTCGTCGGGCCGGAGACGAGGTGCCAGGACGAGCCGAACAATGCGGCGATGATCGCCGGGATCACGCCCGCGTAGAGCCCGTATTCCGGCGGCATGCCGGCGATGGTGGCGAAGGCCACGCCCTGCGGCAGCACGACGACCGCGCCGGTGAGCCCGGCGAGGAAATCGGCCTTGAGCGTGTTGGACGTGATGTTCGGCGTCCAGTTGAGGAACGGAAACAGCCGCACCAGGAGTGCGGACTTCTGCAGCGATCCACCTTGCATGGACAGTTCGCTCATTTCCTCCTCGTCCGGCCGATGCCGGGTGTCGGCCAGGGACGGCCGTCCTTGTTGTGCACTGGAAACGAGCCCCCGTCCGCCTGATTCGCATTCCCGGTGACAGGGGACGCGTCATCGCGGCGGAATTGCCTCCGGCCCGCTTATGCATTCAAGAATTTCTATATACCGAAATCGTCTCGTGTCCAGACCGCGAAGCGGTCCCGGCGCCGGAATGAACGCAGATGTGACCGGAAGGGTTGCGCTTTTTCGCCGCGCCCTGCTCAACCGGCCGCGTCAAGCGCCGCCAGGCCCTGCCTGAGCAGGTCGACGACCGCCTTGGGCGGATTGAGCGCCAGCGCGGCCTCATGGCCCTTCGGCGACATCTTCTTCCAGGTCTTGGCCAGAATGTCGGCCAGCTTTTCCGGCGGGTAGGGGTACTTGGTCAGGAACGCATCGAGCTCGTAGGCCAGGAACACCAGCGAGGCGACATCTTCCAGCGTCTGGGATTCCGCATCCGCCTTGACGTTCTCCTTGCGCACGATCCGCCCGACCTGCTCGATCGTCTCGTCGTCATAGCCGAGCGGCCGCATGATTTCGGCAAGCCGCACCGCGTGGCGGCGCTTCAGTTCGTTGCGCCAGCGATAATATCCGGCCTTGCCTTCCGGATAGGTCTCGCGCGGAACCAGGAATCGCTCGATGTGCTGGCCGCGGATGGCGATCCGCAGCGCCTCGGAGGCCCCGGGCTCGAACTTGTCCAGCGTCGCCGACATGCGCATGCCGTAGATTTCGGCGGCCGGAACGCTGCGCCCGCCCACGTCGACAAGCGCGGGGTCGGCCGCGTTGGCAGCATCGATTGCGTCGAAAACGGCTCGCAGCCGGGCGGATTCCATGGCGGCCTCTCAAACATAGGAGAGATTGAATATGTCAATCTACGTCCGCCACGCGGCGCAGGTCAATGGCTTTCGGCGTGGCGGGATTCACGAGCGTCTTTGACTTAGGTCACGGTCATGTCTTTGATGAGTGATATTGAATTCGCAATGTTTCAGCGCAGCCCGTGCGAATCCGGTCGGACGAAATGAGCGTCGTGGTCCTTGGCATCGGCAATATCCTTCTCACCGACGACGGTATCGGCGTCCGGGTGGTCGAGGCGCTGGAGAAAACCGCCCCCGGCGGTTCGCTGCGCGACGCCCGTTTTCGCGACGGCGGTACGATCGGCCTGGCCCTCCTGTGCGAAATCGATCCTGACGGCGTTCTTGTTGCCGTCGATGCCATGGAGATGGGCGAGGCGCCCGGCACGGTTCGCGTGTTCGAGGGCGCCGCGATGGACCAGGCGCTGTCCGGCATCAAGCGCACGGCGCACGAAGTGGCCCTTTCCGATCTCATGATGGCGGCGGAACTCTCCGGCGCCGCCCCGGATCGCCGCGCTCTCGTGGCCATCCAGCCCGATTCGACCGGATGGGGCCTTGAACTCACGCCGAACGTGGCGGCCGCCGTTCCGGTGGCCGCGCGCGCGGTCGAAACTGTCGTAACCCGCTGGACGCGGGAAATTGCCGCGGCGGCGCTGCCGGCCGCGATCGGAACCGGAAGGGAGACTGCCGGACATGTCTGAGCACGGGACCATCGGCGAAGTGCTGGCCGCACGCGGCGTCACGCGGCGCGCCCTGCTTAAATACACCGCCTATCTGGCCGCACTGATGGCCTTGCCGCCATCGGCATCGCGGACCATGGCCCAGGCCCTGGCCGGCGCGCGTCGCCAGTCGGTTATCTGGCTGTCTTTCCAGGAGTGCACGGGCTGCACCGAATCGCTGACCCGCACGCTCACGCCGACGCTTGAGGAGATGATCTTCAACCTGATCTCCCTCGACTATCATGAGACGCTCCAGGCCGTTTCCGGACATGCGGCCGAGGAAGCCCGCCTCAAGGCGATGGAAGAAAACAAGGGCAAGTATGTCGTTGTCGTCGACGGGTCGATCTCGACGCTCGATGGCGGCATCTACTCGGCGGCGGCCGGCAAGACCAATCTCGAGACGCTGAAGGAAACCGCCAAGGATGCGCTGGCCGTCATCTCGGTGGGCACCTGTGCCGCGTTCGGCGGCATTCCGGCGGCCAAGCCCAACCCGACCGGGGCGGTCTCGGTGTCCGACATCATCAAGGACAAGCCCATCATCAACATTCCGGGCTGCCCGCCGATCCCCGAGGCCATCGCCGGAACGGTCGCCCAGCTGATCACCTTCGGCAAGGTGCCGGATCTCGACCATCTCGGCCGGCCGAAGGCGTTCTTCGGCGATGCGATCCACGACCGGTGCTACCGCCGGCCGTTCTACGACAAGGGCCTGTTCGCCAAGAGCTTCGATGACGAGGGCGCCCGCAATGGCTGGTGCCTCTACGAGGTCGGCTGCAAGGGCCCGGCCACCTACAATGCGTGCGCGACGCTGAAATGGAACGGCGGCGTCTCGTTCCCGATCCAGTCCGGCCACGGCTGCATCGGCTGCTCCGAACCGGGGTTCTGGGATCGCGGCGGCTTCTACGTTCCGCTTTCCGCGCCGACAC
>JBATNB010000073.1:0-1639 GCA_049290135.1 Rhizobiaceae bacterium | reverse complement strand
GGTCGAGATCGCGCCGGAGGCGACCGACGGATCGGTGGCGTCGGCCTCGATGAGGATCTGCGCCCGCTCGCCGCGCGCGACCTTGACGGGAAAGTCGGAGGGGATGGTGACGACGAACACGACCTCGCCGCTCGCCATCATCGCCTCGGCCTCGGTCGCACTCGCCGCCAGCGAGACGAACCGGTAATAGCCGGTGGTCTCGAGCGCATGCACCATGGCGCGCGAATACGGGTCCTGGCTGGCCGACACCAATGCCGCCGGCAATCCTTTCGGATCCGAATTGATCGCGAAGCCGAACAGGATCAGCTGCATCAACGGCACGCCCAGCATCATGGCGAAGGTGATGCGGTCGCGCTTCATCTGCACGAATTCCTTGGCCAGCATGGCCAGGAAGCGGCGGATGGAAAAGAGGCTCATGCCATGTTGTCCTTTGCATCGCCCATGTAGCGGATGAACACGTCCTCCAGCGAGGTTTCGCCGAGCCGGACGGTGTAGGCGTCGGCGAGCGCCCACGGCTTCAGCGCCTCCTCCAGTGCATTCGCGTCGGGGCCGACGACATGGAGCGTCTGGCCGAAGGGCGCCACCTGCTCGACGCCGGGGCGGCCGCGCAGCTCGGCGGCCACCGCGGCGAGCCCGGGGCCTTCCACCACATAGGTCGACAGCCCCGCCTGGGCGACCACGTCCTCGACCGTGCCGGAGGCCAGCAGCCGCCCGTAGGAGATGTAGCGGATGGAGTGGCAGCGTTCCGCCTCGTCCATGTAGTGGGTGGAGACCAGCACGGTCAGGCCGCCATCGGCGAGGCGATGGATCTCGTCCCAGAATTCGCGCCGCGCCTTCGGATCGACGCCGGCGGTCGGCTCATCGAGCAGCAGCAGCTTCGGTTCGTGCATGATGGCGGCGGCGAGCGCGAGGCGCTGCTTCCAGCCGCCCGACAGCGTGCCGGCGAGCTGGCCCTTGCGGCTGGTGAGGCCAAGGTCGGCGAGCGTGTCGTCGACCGCCCGCTTCGGCGGGCGCATGCCGTAGAGGCGGGCGACGAAATAGAGGTTCTCCTCGATGGTGAGGTCGGCGTAGAGCGAGAAGCGCTGCGTCATGTAGCCGACCTCGCGCTTGATCTTCAGCGCGTCCCTGATGAGGTCGAAGCCGAGCACCGAGCCTTGTCCGGCATCGGGATGCAGCAGGCCGCAGATCATGCGGATGGTGGTGGTCTTGCCCGAGCCGTTCGGCCCGAGGAAGCCGACGATCTCGCCCTTCGGGATGGTGAGCGTCACATCGTCGACGACCTTGCGGCCGCCATAGGACTTGGTCAGGCCTTCGACCTCGATGACATTCATGGCGTGACCTGCACGTCGACGATCTGGCCCGGCTGCAGGCGGCGTGCATCGCCATCCGGGCGCGCCTCGATCAGGAACACCAGCTTCTGGCGGTTCTCCAGCGAGTAGATGACCGGCGGCGTGTATTCCGGATCGGGCGAGACATAGGTGACGGTGGCGCCGAGCCCGTCGGGGCAGCCATCGCATCGCACGGCGAGCGGCGCGCCGACCGCGATCGACGACAGGGCGGTTTCGGGCACGTAGAGCCTGAGCTTCACCGCGCCGTCGGGCAGGAACGACACGACCGGCGCCGACGGCCCGGCAAGATC
>JBATNB010000072.1:0-1671 GCA_049290135.1 Rhizobiaceae bacterium | reverse complement strand
CTGCAGCGCGAGGCGGCCGCCGGCGACGCCTTCGCCGCGACGACGCTCAGGGTGCTTGCAACGAAGTCGCCGACCAGCCTCAATGTCGCCTTCCGCCAGATCCGCGAAGGGGCCGGCCTGTCGATGGATGAATGCATGCGCATGGAATACCGCATCCTGTCGCGCATGCTTGTCGGTCCTGACTTCTACGAAGGCATCCGCGCCGCGGTGATCGACAAGGACAATGCGCCGCGCTGGCGACCGGCGACGCTGGACGCGGTCGAGATGGCGGACGTGGTGGCGCATTTCGCGCCACTGGGCGAGAAGGAACTGCGATTGTGAGACGCACCGACGACGACGCGGGCCTGCCGGCGCCGTCGGTCGCCGCGATGGCCTTCATCTGGTTCCACCGCATCATGGCGCTGTACTGCCTGCTGTTCGGCACGCTCTACTGGGTGCGGCTGTCCGGCGTCTATCCCGGCGAATTATGGCGCTTCGACCTGATGCCGGCGCACTGGAAGCTTGCCTCGGCGGCGCTCGCGGTGCTGTTTCCCTTCGCCGCCGCCGGCCTGTGGATGGTCGCCTCCTGGGGCCCGGTGATCTGGTTCATCTGCGCGGCGGCCGAGATCGTCATGTATGGCGCCTTTCCCGAGCTCTTCGGCGCCAAGCTCTCGATCCTGGTCAGCCATGCACTGGTGGCGCTGCTCTACGTGGCGTTCCGCGTGGCGCTGCGCTACCAGGCGCGTGGCCCGGACGGCGGCCCTTGACGCGCCGTTAACCAGCCTGGCGGCCGGCCGGGCATATACGCCCCGTTAAGCTTCCGTTTTAAGTCGAACTTTATCGGCTTCGGTTACGGTCTCTCCCAAGGCGGGAAGAAAACAACGCCGGCAAACGGAGAGGCATCCGATGATGAACATGCGCACGGCGGTTGTGACCGCCGCGGCGGGAGACGATCGCAAGGACACGATCCGATCCCTTTACCTGGAATCGCTGCAACTGGTGGAGCGGCTGCACCGCCGCCTGCTCGATGTCGTCAAGGACGAGTTCGACCGGCGCGGCCGCAGCGACATCAACGCGGTGCAGGCGCTGCTCTTGTTCAACATCGGCAATGCCGAACTCACCGCCGGGGAACTGCGCTCGCGCGGCTATTATCTCGGTTCCAACGTGTCCTACAATCTCAAGAAGCTGGTGGAACTCGGCTTCATCAATCACCAGCGCTCCCGCATCGACCGCCGCTCGGTGCGCGTCAGCCTGACCAAGACCGGGCAGGAGGTGGCCGACACCGTGGCCGGCCTCTACAACCGCCACATCGGCTCGATCGAGCAGGTCGGCGGCATCAATGCCGATGAATTCCGGCAGATGAACCGTGCGTTGCAGCGGCTCGACCGCTTCTGGAACGACACGATCGCCTACCGCATGTAACGCGAACGTGACGCGGGGCCGGCGCCCCGGCGTCACGAAGCGGCCATATTCCTCTGGATACCGGAAGCAGCCGTCGCGGGGTTCCCGCGGCGGCGTTCGGTCATGGTTGGCGATTTGTTAATCGCGGCCGCAATATGGTCCGCCCGTCAGTGCCGCCCGGCGCGAAGCGGTCGGCAGGCCAGAGGGGAAACGAACATGGCAGGACACCGCAAGCCGCTCGGCCGCAGGGCCTTCCTGTCCGGCGCGGCCGCCTTCGCCGCCAGCCTGGCC
>JBATNB010000071.1:0-7062 GCA_049290135.1 Rhizobiaceae bacterium | reverse complement strand
ACCTTGCGCCACGCCGCCTGGATGTTGGCGGGGATGACGAACGGCTCGTGCGTCCAGCCGATGTTCTTGCGCGTGGCCGCGATCTCGTCGGCGCCGAGCGGCGCGCCGTGGGTCTTCTCCGACCCTTCCATGTTGGGCGCGCCCTTGCCGATGAGCGTGCGGCAGGCGATCAGCGACGGCTTGCGCGTGCGCCGCGCCTTTTCCAGCGCGCCGGCGATGGCGTCGGGATCGTGGCCGTCGATGCGCTGGACATCCCATCCGGCCGCCTTGAAGCGGGCGAGCTGGTCCGTCGAGGTCGACAGCGACGTCGGGCCGTCGATGGAAATGCGGTTGTCGTCCCACAGCACGATCAGGCGCGACAGCTTGAGATGGCCGGCCAGGTCGATCGCCTCGTGGCTGATGCCTTCCTGCAGGCAGCCGTCGCCGGCGATCACGTAGGTGTGGTGGTCGACGAGGCCCGCCCCGTAGCGGGCCGCCATCATGCGCTCGGCGATCGCCATGCCGACGGCGGTGGAAATGCCCTGGCCGAGCGGACCGGTCGTCGTCTCGATGCCCTTGGCGTGTCCGTATTCGGGATGGCCGGCGGTGCGGCTGCCGAGCTGGCGGAACCGCTTCAGCTCGTCGATCGGCATGTCGTCATACCCGACCAGATGATGGATGGCGTAGAGCAGCATCGAGCCGTGGCCGGCCGACAGTACGAAGCGGTCGCGGTCCGGCCAGTCCGGGTTTGCCGGGTCGATGGTGATGAACCGGTTGAACAGCACCGCCGCCACGTCGGCCATGCCCATGGGCATTCCCGGATGTCCGGAATTGGCCTTCTGCACGGCATCCATCGCCAGCGCGCGCACCGCGTTGGCCATGTCGCGTTCCGTGACGCCTTTCATTGTCTGGGTCATGGCATCCTCCTCAGGAAGCGCGCCGCTTGGCGTCCATCAGCTTGTGGATCAGCGGGGTGAAGATGAGCTGCATGGCGAGGTCGAGCTTCTCGCCGGTGCAGACGATGGAGTTGGCCCGGCTCATGAAGGAGCCGTTGAGCATCGACATGAGATAGGGGAAGTCGATGCCGCGCGGATTGGCGAAGCGGATGACGAGCATGGATTCCGACGGCGTCGGGATCCAGCGGGCGATGAACGGGTTCGAGGTGTCGACCGTCGGAACGCGCTGGAAATTGATGTTGGTGTAGGAAAACTGCGGACAGATGTAGCGGGCATAATCGGGCATGCGGCGCAGGATCGTGTCCGTCACCGCCTCGGTGGTGTAGCCGCGCGAGGACTTGTCGCGGTGGATCTTCTGGATCCATTCCAGGTTGATCACCGGCACCACCCCGATCTTGAGATCGACATGTCGCGGCAGGTTGACCTTGTCGGTCACCGCGCAGCCGTGCAGCCCCTCGTAGAACAACAGGTCGGACGACGGCAGGTCGCGCCATTCGGTGAACGTGCCGGGCGCCGAACCGAGCAACGCCGCTTCCTTGTCGTCATGGACATAGTGGCGCGTCTTGCCCGTGCCCTTGCGGCCATATTCCTCGAACACCGATTCCAGGATTTCCAGTTCGTTGGATTCCGGACCGAAGTGCGAGAAGTGATTGTTGCCCTTGGCTTCCTCCTCGGCGACCTTGGCCTTCATGCCGACGCGGTCATACTTGTGGAAGGCGTCGCCCTCGATGAAGGACGCGGTCACGCCTTCGCGCTCGAAAATCTTTTCGAACGTCGCCTTGACGGTGGTGGTGCCGGCGCCGGACGAACCGGTGATGGCGATGATCGGATACCTGGCAGACATGGTGTTCTCCGAAATCAGGCGCGGAACAGGCCGCGATTGCCGAACAGGGGGTGGCGGGAACCGATGGCGGAAGGCTCGGTGTGGTAGCGGCTGAACTTCGCCACTTCCTTGGCCGATCCGAACACCAGCGGCGTGCGCTGGTGGATGTCGCCGGGCTCCAGGTCGAGGATGCGCTGCGAACCCTCGGTCGCCGCGCCGCCGGCCTGCTCCATGAGGAAGGCGATCGGGTTGGCTTCGTAGACCAGCCGCAGCCGTCCCTTGGAATAGCCCTTGCGCTGGTCGCGCGGGTAGAGGAACACGCCGCCGCGGATCAGGATGCGGTAGGCCTCGGCCACCAGCGAGGCGATCCAGCGCATGTTGAAGTCCTTCTCGCGCGGGCCATCGGCGCCTTGCAGGCAGTCGTCGACATAGCAGCGCGTCGTCTCGTCCCAATGGCGGTAGTTCGAGGCGTTGATGGCGAATTCCTTGGTGTCGCCGGAAATCGCGACCGACTTGTAGGCCTCGACGAACGCGCCGAGGCGAGAGGAAAACACGAAGATGCGCGTGCCGGTGCCGAGCGTCACGGCGAGCGCGAGTTGCGGGCCGTAGATGAAGAAGCCCGCCGCCAGCTGGTTGCGTCCGGGCTGGTTGAAGGTGGTCTTCTCGTCTTCGAGCTTCGGCAGCAGGCCGAAGATCGTGCCGATGGAGACATTGGTGTCGATATTCGACGAACCGTCGAGCGGATCGATGGCGACGGCGACGGCGGAACCGGCGTTGATGGCGACGGCGCTTGCCAGTTCCTCCGAGGCGTACCAGGCGACGCCAGCCTTGCGCGCGGCTTCCAGGAACAGGTCGTCGGCATGGACGTCGAGTTCCTTCTGCACGTCGCCCTCGGCGTGGGCCGAACCGCGCGTGGCGGCGAAGGCCGCGCCGAGCGCGCCCTCGTTGATCGACTTGCGCACCTGCATCGAGGCCGAGGCGAACGCGCGAATGGTCTCGGCCACCTCGGTGCGCACCGGATCATTGTTGGCGGCGATATACGAGTTCAGGAAAGCGTCGAGGGTCGCCGGCGTCATCGTCTGGTCCTCCCGGGCGCGGATTGATCGTCCCGTCGCCATCTCATGACTCGGCTGGTTGGATTAGTAAAATTTAGTTTCTTTACATATCCGATAAATAATATTTACTCATGCGATGCAGAACGTGTCCATTCGCCAGCTCCGTTCCCTGGTCGCCATAGCGGATACCGGGAAAATATCAAGCGCGGCCAACAGGTTGCGCCTCACCGGGCCGGCCGTGACCATCCAGTTGCGGCAATTGGAAGAGGAGTTCGGACTGGCGCTGTTCGACCGGGTCTCCGCCGGCCTGCGTCCGACGGTCGCGGGCCAGGCGGCCATCGAGGCCGCGCGGGCGGTGCTCGACCGCCTCCGCCAGCTTTCCCTGGAGATGAATGCCATCGCATCGGGCGGCAAGGGCACGCTGACGCTCGGCGTCGTCTCTACGGCGAAATACTTCGCCCCGCGCATGATCGCCGCCTTCCGGCGCGAATATCCCGGCGTTGTCGTCGACCTGGTCGTCGGCAATCGCGCCGAGATGATCGAGGCGCTGCGCTCCAACGCCGTCGACATCGTCCTGATGGGCCGGCCGCCGCGCGACGTCCCGGTCCGATCCGTGGTCTTCGGCGATCACCCGCTGGTCATCGTCGCTCCGCCGGACCATCCGCTGGCCGGCCGCCGCGACATCGCCAAGGAGGAGGTCGCCCGCGAGAACTTCCTCGTGCGCGAACGCGGTTCGGGCACGCGGCGCTCGCTGGAGCTGTTCTTCGCCGACGTGCCGGGCAAGCGCGACACGGTCGGGGCCGAGATGGGATCGAACGAGACGATCAAGCAGGCGGTGATGGCCGGCCTGGGCGTTGCCTTCATTTCCGCCCACACCATCGAACAGGAACTGCAACTCGGGCGACTGGTGATTCTCGATGTCGCCGGCATGCCGATCCGCCGCCAGTGGTTCGCGAACTCGCGGACCGACCGGTCGCTGTCGCCGGCCATGCAGGCCTTTTCCGACTTCCTCCAGAGCGAAGGCGCCAGCCACCTGCCCGTGCTGGAGCGGACTTATCCCGAAAGCGCCTTCGGCATGGCCTGAAGCCCGGTCAACGGTCGGGCGTGTGCCACTCCGCCTCCGGCACGTTGCGCCGGCGCATCCGCACCGCGAGGCCGAGCGCCACGCCGACGCCGATGGCGACGGTCAGGTCGACGAACGCCGTCAGCACCATGGTCAGGATGAGGATGACGCTGTCGCTCGCCCGGCCCCTCAGGCGTTGCGGGATGTGCTCCACCTCCGCCATGTTCCAGGCCGTCAGCATGAGCACGGCGGCAAGCGCCGGCATGGCCAGGTAGGAGGCCAGCGGCGCGGCGATCATCATGAACGCCAGCAGGAACAGGGCATGCATCATGCCGGCCACCGGTGTGCGCCCGCCAGCGCGGATGTTGGTGGCCGTGCGCGCGATCGCGCCGGTGGCGGGCAGGCCGCCGACCAGTGCCGAGGCGATGTTGGCCAGCCCCTGGGCCAGCAGCTCGGGATTGGCCCGGTGCGCGCCCTTGCCCATCCGGTCGGCCACGATCGCCGACAACAGCGATTCGATGCCGGCGAGGAAGGCGATGATGAACGCCGACGGCAGCAGTTCCCGGATCCGGTCAATCGACAGGTCGGGAAGATGCGGCGCCGGCAGCATGGCGGGAATGCCGCCATAGCGCGAACCGATCGTGTCGACGGGCAGGTGGAAGACCGCGACCGCGGCCGAGACGGCGGCGACCGCGACCAGCAGGCCTGGAAAGCGCGGAAAGGCGCGGCGCAGCAGCGTGATCAGCGCCACCGTCGAAAGCGCCACCGCCAGCGCGACCAAGCTGAAACTGTCGCGCGCCGCCCACAGCGCCTCCACCTTGGGAATGAGGTCGGCCGGCAGGTTGCCGGTCGTCAGGCCGAGGAAGTCCTTCAGCTGGCTTGCCGCGATGATCACCGCGATCCCGGTCGTGAACCCGTTGATGACGGATTCGGGAATATGGCGCATCAGGCTGCCGGCCCTCAGATAGGCCGCGACCACCAGGATCGCGCCGGCCATCAACGTCGCGGTGACCAGACCGTCGACCCCATGCTTCTCGATGACCGAATAGACCACGACGATGAACGCCCCGGTGGGGCCGCCGACCTGGAAGCGCGAACCGCCCAGCGCCGAGATGAGGAACCCGGCGATCACGGCGGTGACGAGGCCGACGCCCGGCTCGACGCCCGACGCGATCGCGATCGCCATGGCCAGCGGCAACGCCACCATGGCGACCGTCAGGCCCGCCATCGTGTCGGCGAGCGCGGTCTTGCCGTCATAGGTTCTCATCGTCGTCATGAGCTTCGGATGGAAGACCTGCGACGACGCGGGGGCCGGGGGAATCGTGTCCATGAACGAGGGAGTCCGGAGCGAGGGAGGCGGCACCATCGCGCCGCGCCGGCTTTCCTGTCAATTCGCCAGGCGGCCCGGACCGGCCGGCGCGGCGGTTTATTTTGCCGGCAGCGCGCCGACGAAGCCCGCGCAGAAGTCGATCCAGTCGCGCAGGCCGATGTCCACCGCCGCGTCCGCGTCGACCCAGACAAAGCCGGCCATCGGCTTGCCGGTGATGTCCATCGGGCGGGCGCCGGGACGGGAAAGCGCCTCGCCCTCGCGGTCGCGTCCCGGCCGGAACATGTAGCGGCCGACCTCGACGCCGGCGATCATGTTTCCATTCAGCAGCCAGCAATAGCCGCCGAACATCTTTTTCTCGCTGATGCCGGGCATGCCGGCGAGCGCCTCGCGCATCAGTTCGGCCAGATGCGGATCGTGCGGCATGATCGGGGTCCCGGTTGGCGGCTTTACCGCCAGGATACGCCGCTCGCCGCGCCGGATCAAAGCCTGCGCGCTTCACGCCTGCTTGACCGAATGGTGATGGTGCCGCGATTGCAGGGCCTCGCCGGCGTGTGCGACAAGGCGGCGAACAAACCGGATACCGCTTTGCCATGAGACTGCTGGCTCGTTTCTCCGTCCTCGTCCTGTCGCTCGTCCTGTCGCTCGTCCTGGCAAGGGTGGCCATGGCCGCCGATCCCGATCCGGCCGACTGGTCCGCCATCGTCGCGCAGGCGCGCGGCCAGACCGTCTATTTCAACGCCTGGGGCGGGGCGGAAAACATCAACGCCTACATCGATTGGGCGGCCCGCGAGGTCGAACAGCGCCACGGCGTCAAGCTCGTGCACGTCAAGCTCGAGGACACGGCAACGGCGGTGTCCACGGTGCTGGCCGAAAAGGCCGCCGGTCAGAGCGAGGGCGGGCGCGTCGACCTCATTTGGATCAATGGCGAGAATTTTGCCGCGATGAAGCGTCAGGGCCTGCTGTTGGCGCAGGGATGGGCGGAGAAATTGCCCAACCGCAGGTTCCTCGACCTGGCCAACAAGCCGACTCTCCTGACCGATTTCACCATTCCGGTGGACGGACAGGAAAGCCCGTGGGGCATGGCGAAGCTGGTCTTCTTCCACGATTCCGCCCGCACGCCCGATGCCGGTCTGCCGCGGGACATCGCCGGCCTTGTCGCCTGGGCGGAACGCAATCCGGGACGGTTCTCCTATCCGCAGCCGCCCGATTTCATGGGTACGACCTTCCTCAAGCAGGTGCTGGCCGAAACCGTGGCCGACCGGGCCATGCTGGCGCGCGAAGCGACCGACGCCGACGCGGCGAAGGTGATCGAACCGGTCTTCGCGCTGCTCGACAGGCTGCGCCCGGCGCTTTGGCGCGCCGGCAAGGCCTACCCGAAGAATTACCCGGCCATGAAGCAGCTCCTGGCCGACAACGAAGTCGACATCATCTTTGCCTTCAATCCGGCCGAGGCCTCCGCCGCGATCGCCGCCGACGAGTTGCCCGACACCGTGCGCTCGTTCGTCTTTCCCGGCGGGACGCTCGCGAACAGCCATTTCGTCACCGTCCCGTTCAATGCCTCGGCCAGGGCCGGGGCGCTGGTGGTCGCCGATTTCCTGATTTCCCCCGAGGCCCAGTCCCGAAAGCAGGACCCGGCGATCTGGGGCGATCCGACGGTGCTTGCCATGGAGGCGCTGGTGCCCGAGGACCGCGCGCGCTTCGACACGCTCGATCTCGGCATCGCCACGCTGCCGCCCGCCCGCCTCGGTCCGGCCATCGACGAGCCGCATCCTTCCTGGGTCAGCCTGCTCGAGCGCGAATGGCTCCGGCGCTACGGCACGGCCGAATGACGCCCGCATGATCGCGCGGCTCGGGTC
>JBATNB010000070.1:0-7355 GCA_049290135.1 Rhizobiaceae bacterium | reverse complement strand
GCCCCGGCCGGCGCGCGCCATAGCCCGGCAGTTTCACCAGCGCCAGCGCCTCTTCGGCGGCGCGGTGGCGTTCGGCCTTCGCCACGCCCCGGATCATCAGCCCGTAGGCGACATTGTCGACGACGTTGAGGTGCGGGAACAGCGCATAGTCCTGGAACACGGTGTTGACGTTGCGCCGGTAGGGCGGAACGCCTTCCGCCGTTTCTCCGAAAATCTCGATGTGTCCCGCGCTCGGCTGCTCGAAGCCGGCAATGAGCCGCAGGCAAGTCGTCTTGCCCGATCCCGACGGCCCCAGCATGGCGAAGAATTCGCCCGGCGCGATCGTCAGGTCGACGGCATCGACGGCCCGTACCGCGCCGAAATGGCGCGAAACGGCGGTGAATCGGACGGCATATTCGGTCATCGGGACAAGCCGCGAGCAAAGCCGGCGGAGATGTCGCCACGGGGGCTTGGCAACATCTCCGCCGCTGGCGCGATCAGCGACCGCCGATCACGCCGATATAGTCGGACACCCAGCGGTAATAGGGAACGCACTGGTCGCCCTGGGAGGCGCACTTGGTCTGCGGCGTCTTCCAGAACCGGATCTGCTCGAACTTGTCGAAGCCGTTGGTGGCGCAGCCCTCGTCGGTAAGCAGCGCGTTGCCCTTGCAGGCCGCCGGTACCGACGGCACCGTGCCGAACCAGGCCGACACGTCGCCCTGCACCTTCGGCGACAGCGAATGCTCCATCCACATGTAGGCGCAGTTGGGATGCGCGGCTTCGGCATGCAGCATGGTGGTGTCGGCCCAGCCGGTGATGCCTTCGGCCGGGAAGGTCGAGGCGATGGGCGTCTTCTTCATGGCTTCCGTGTCGCTCTTCAGCACGTTGACCTGGAACGGCCATGACCCCGACGCGACCACGCCTTCGTTCTTGAAGTCATCCATCTGGATGAAGGCGTCATGCCAGTAGCGCCCGACGAGCGCGCGCTGCTGGCGCAGGAGATCGAGCGCCGCCTTGTACTGGTCCTCGTTGAGCTCGTAAGGATCCTTGATGCCGAGTTCCGGCTTGTGCGTCATCAGGTAGAGCGCCGCGTCGGCGATGTAGATCGGCCCGTCATAGGCCTGCACCCGGCCCTTGTTGGACTTGCCGTCATCGAGCGTCGTCTCCTCGAACACGACCTTCCACGAGGTCGGCGGCGCCTTGAACGCATTGGTGTTGTACATCAGCACGTTGGCGCCCCACACATAGGGCGTGCCGTAGTGGACGCCGTCGACCGTGTGCCACGGCGCATTCTGCAGCCGCTCGTCGATGGTCTTCCAGGACGGGACGAGATCGGTGTTGATCGGCTGCACCCGCTTGCCGGCGACCAGGCGCAGCGACGCATCGCCCGAGGCCGTCACCAGGTCGAACCCGCCCTCGTTCATCAGCGCGACCATTTCGTCCGACGTGTTGGCGGTCTTGACCGACACCTTGCAGCCGGTCTTGCCCTCGAATTCCGTCACCCAGTCGAAGTTCTTGTCGGTCTCGCCGCGCTCGATATAGCCCGCCCAGGCGACGATGGAGACTTCGCCCTCGCCGGCGCCGAGTTCCTTGAGCATCTCGGCGGAGAACGCCGGAACAGTGGCCGATAACGCCACAGCCATCGCGGTGCAGGATTTCAATACGGATTTCATCGTGAACCTCCCTTGCCCGGCGCGGGAACGCCTTCGTCCCCTCGCCCGCTGAACGCAGGCTACGCCACGACACAGGTTTCGCAATTTCATTTGTCAGAATGGCATTATCGGAATTTCCGATATCAATTCCGGGGACGGCCGCCGCGATGCGCCTGCGCCAGTTCGATGAAGGCGCGCGCCGCCTGTGACAGGCCGGAGCCGCGACGCCACGCCATGCCGACCTGGACGGAGGGCATGTCGCCGCCGATCGCGCGCATCTCGATGCGGTCGCCTTCAAGCGACCATGGCCGGTAGACCAGCTCCGGCAGGATGGCGACACCCGCGCCGGTGGCCACCAGGCTGCGGACCGCCTCGACGGAGCGCGTGCGGAAGGCGATGTCGGGCTTGCGGCCCAGCGCATGCACCAGCTTGGCGGTGTTTTCCTCGATCTCGTCGATGGTGAGCATGATCAGCGGCTCGCCGGCGACCTCGTCGATGGAAACCGTGTCGCGCCCCGCCAGCCGGTGGCCGAGCGGCGTCCACAGCCGGTAGGGCGAATCCTCGATCAGGTCGGTTGTCAGCGCCATGCGGTCGCGCAGGTTGGACGTGACCATCACCGCCACGTCGAGTTCGCCGCCGACCAGCAGATGCTCCAGATAGTCGCCCGTATCCTCGATCGCCGACACCTTCACGCCGGGGAACGCCCGGCGATAGCGCGCCAGAAGGTCTGACAGCACATAGCCGGCCACGAGTGCGGTGACGCCGAGCGCCAATTGTCCCGGCGCCGCGCTCTCATCCTCGCCGAGCGCGCGGCGCGCATCGGAAACGCCGCCGAGGATCCTGGTGGCATGGCGCAGGAACAATTGCCCCTTGTGGGTGACCGAGAGGCCGCGCGCATGGCGCTCGAACAGCACGACGCCGAGATCGCCCTCAAGGTCCTTCAGCGCCTCCGTGACCGCCGACTGGCTGATCGACAAGGCCTGTGCCGCGCCCGACACCGAGCCACGCTCGGCGACGGCGACGAAATAGCGAAGTTGGCGCAGCGTGAAGGCCATGGCGCACCATGGACGGCATCGCCGATGAAGGAAAGTGATGCCTCAGACGTAGCGGTTGACGATGTTTTCCAGCAGTTCCTGCCGGCCCGAGCGCGGCTGCGGATTGATGTTCTTCTTCTCCACCCGCTCGGCGATTTCGGTAAGCGAGCGCTTACCGGAGAGCATCGCTTTCGCTTCCGCCGTCTTCCAGCCGGCATAGCGCTCCTCGACATGCGACGACAGTGCCTTGTCCTCGACCATTCTCGCCGCCGCCTTGAAGGCTCGCGCGCAGGTGTCCATGCCGCCGATATGGGCGATCAGCAGGTCCTGCGGATCCAGCGATTGCCGACGCAGCTTGGCGTCGAAATTGGTGCCGCCGGTCTTGAAGCCGCCGCCGCGAATGACCTCGTAATAGGCGAGCGCCATCTCCGGCACATTGTTGGGGAACTGGTCCGTGTCCCAGCCCGACTGGTAGTCGTTACGGTTCATGTCGATGGAGCCGAAGATGCCGAGCGCGTTGGCGAGCGCCAGTTCATGCTCGAACGAGTGGCCGGCGAGGATGGCATGGCCCTGCTCGATGTTGACCTTGACCTCGTTCTCCAGCCCGTGCCGGCGCAGGAAACCGTACACGGTCGCCACATCGTAGTCGTACTGGTGCTTGGAGGGCTCCTGCGGCTTCGGCTCGATAAGGATCGTGCCCTTGAAGCCGGTCTTGTGCTTGTATTCGACCACCAGATTGAGGAAGCGTCCCATTTGCGCATCCTCGCGCCGGAGATCGGTGTTGAGCAGCGTCTCGTAGCCCTCGCGTCCGCCCCACAGCACGTAATTGGCGCCGCCGAGCTTCCTTGTCGCGTCCATGCAGCTCTTCACCGTCGCGGCCGCGTAGGCAAACACGTCCGGATCGGGATTGGTCGCCGCGCCGCTCATGAAGCGGCGATGCGAGAACAGGTTCGCCGTGCCCCACAGCAGTTTCACGCCGGTCCGCTTCTGCTTTTCGGCGAAGATGTCGACGATCGCCTCGAGATTCCGGCGGCTTTCGGCGAAGGTTTTCCCTTCCGGCCGCACATCGGCGTCGTGGAAGCAGTAGAACGGCATTCCCAGCAGCGAGAACATCTCGAAGGCGACATCGGCCTTCAGCCTTGCATGCTCCATCGTGTCGCCGAACCAGGGCCGCTCGAAGGTCTGGCCGCCGAAGGGATCGCCGCCCGGCCACGCGAAGGAATGCCAATAGGCCGCCGCGAACCGCAGATGGTCCTCCAGGCGCTTGCCCAGGACGAGTTCATCCTTGTCGTAATGCCGGTAGGCGAGCGGATTGCCGCTGTCCGGGCCTTCATAACGGATCGGGGCGATGTCGCCGAAGAAACCGGTGCTCAAGATGTTGCACTCCTGATGGCGGGATAGAGTTTGCGATAGCTCGCCAGCCGCTCGGCGAAGGCATCGCGCAGCGCGCGATCCGGGCCGATGGTCTCGGCAATGGCTGGCTTGGTCATCACCGAACGCGGATCGGCGCCGGTCGCCGCGATCAGGCCGAGCCGCGCCGCACCGAAGGCGGCGCCGAAGTCGCCATTGACCGGCACGTCGATTTCCATGTCGAGAACCGTCGCCAGCGCGCGAAGCCAGTAGCGAGATCGCGCCCCGCCGCCCGCGGCAAGCACGCGGTCGATCCGCGTTCCGGCATTGGCAAGCGCGTCGCGGCAGTCGGCGAACGCGAAAGCCACGCCTTCGATCACCGCCTGCGTCAGTGCCGGGCGATCGCTTTCCTTGCCGATTCCGGCGAATGCGCCGCGGATCGCGGCATCATTGTGCGGCGTGCGCTCGCCGGAAATGTAGGGCAGGAACGTGACGCTCCCCGGCGGTTTCAGCCCGTCGCCGAGTTCGCCCGTCAGTGCCGAATGAGAGGCGCCCGTGATCGATGACAGCCAGTTGAGCGAATCGGTGGCCGAAAGGATGACCCCCATCTGGTGCCAGGTGTCGGGAAGCGCGTGGCAGAAGGCATGCACCGCTGTTGGCGCATCCGGGCGGAAGGCCGAGGTCGCGGCAAACAGGACGCCCGAGGTCCCCAGCGACAGGAAGGCATCGCCCTCGGCGATGGTCCCGAGGCCCGCCGCCGAAGCGGCATTGTCGCCGCCGCCGCCCGCCACCACGACGCCGTTGCCCATGCCGAAACGGGCGGCAAGTTCGGGCCGCAGCGTTCCCGTCGTGTCCGTACCCTCGACCAGGTCCGGCATGTGCCGTTCCTCAAGCCCGGTGGCGGCCAGCAGTTCCGGCGCCCAGCGCCGTCCCCGCACGTCGAGCCACGCCGTTCCGGCCGAATCCGACATGTCCGACATGTGCTCGCCCGTCAGCCACAGCCGGAGATAATCCTTCGGCAGCAACACGAACCGCACGGCGCCGAAGGCGGCCTGTTCATGGCGCGCAGCCCACAGCAATTTCGGTGCGGTAAACCCTGGAAACACGATGTTGCCGGTCAATGCCCGGAACAGCGGCTGACTGTCGAGTTCCGCAGCCTCCGCATGGCTGCGCGTGTCGTTCCACAGGATGCAGGGACGAATCGGCTGGTCCTGGCGGTCGATGAGGGTGGCCCCGTGCATGTGGCCGGATAGGCCGATGCCGCGCACCGCCGAAAGCGCCGCCGAATGGCTCGCCTTGAGGCTCTCGAGTGCCGATTCCGTCGCCGCGATCCAGTGCCGTGGTTCCTGCTCGGACCAGCCCGGGTGCGGATTGGCGACATCGAGCGCCGCGCTGGCCGAACCGACGACCTCCTGGTTGCCGTCGATGAGCATGCATTTGACGCTCGACGTGCCGAGATCGATGCCGAGATACATGGTTCCTCCCTGTCGCGGCGGCATGATCATACTGCCGGGGCGGGATTTTCAAATGTTTTTTTTCAAATCCCGAAGGAAATTACCCGCGGCGGCGCGGCGCCTCCGCCGCGGCATCGAGCATGCGCATCGCGTCAAGCCGCACGCGGCCGACCGACTCGCCCGATTCGAAGCGGAGTCCGGCGCCGAACTTGCGCGCCAGCGCCTTCATCGCCTCGTTGCCGGGATGGGTCGTGACCAGCAATTCATCGTATCCGCGCGACCATGCCGCCTCCACGATCAGCGCGAAGAGCGCGGCCCCGACGCCACGCCCGCGCCAGCCCTCCGCGACCGAGAACGCCAACTCGCCGGAATCATGGGCGACCGGATGCAGTTCGGCGATGCCGATGACGTCGGCGCCATGTTCGGCCGCGACCACCAGCACGCCCGGCCGCAACGATTGCGCCGCATATTCGGCAAGCCGGTCATCGTCGACGGCGCCGTTGAACCGGTCGGCGCGGGCGCGTAGGTCGAGTTTCGCCAGATGATCGGCAAAGACGGGAAGATCGGCACGGCCGAGAATGCGAATCCGGACCTCGGCCGGCGGCCGGTGATCGGGATCGGCCTCGAGGAACGCCTGCATGGGTTCACTCCGGTTCTCTCCTCCCGAAGTACCCCGAATCTATTTTGCAGTGCACCAAAATACAAGGGCGACCTGTCGCTGCGGCGTGCGATTAGTAAGCCCACTCTAACATTATCGGCTGAAATGGCGTTCGAGCAGTCCGATGAACCAATCTTGTTGCGCGGCGTCATGTTGCGCCATCAGCCGGTCCTGCGCATCGCGGTCCTGCACGCCTGGCTCGCCGTAGCGCGCCCATGGAGCCTCCTGCCAACGCCGGAATCCGTCAGGCGTGACCTCGGGATGAAACTGCAGGGCCAGGGCCCGGCCAAGGGAAAAAGCCTGGTTCTCGAACAGAGCGCTGCGCGCCAGGCGGGTCGCGCCGGAGGGAATGGAGAAACCGTGGAAGTGCGATTGCGCCACCACCAGCGGCGCCGGCAGGAACGACGCGTCGGCATCGACCGGTTCGATCGTGTAGTAGCCGAACTCGGTGACACCGCTTGCCGATGGCCCCACCGCCGCCCCGAGCACATCGGCGATCTGCTGGGCGCCCTGGCAGATGCCCATCACCGCAATGCCGCGCGCAAGCGCGGTTTCGATGGCGCGCGCCTCGTCCTTCAGGAATGGAAACCGGTCATGGGCGAAGGCATCGAAGCCGCCGCCATGGATCACCAACCCGTCGATGCCGTCATCGATTTGCGGCAGCGCCTCGCCGCGAAACGGGCGAACCGTGCGCGTCGCCCGGCCCGAAGCCCTCATCCAGGTGGCGATGCGGTCATCCTCCGGGTCGTCGCCGTGCCGGATGACCAGCGTCGCCGTCGATCCGTTGCCGTTCATGTCGCGCTCCCGGTTGTTCACAATCCCTTTACCATGTCGGCGCACCATCATGGAATTGGCGGGGAGTGACGCTCGTGCGCGATGGGCATCGGAATGACAGGGCCGGATCGGCCACGGACGCCGAGACAGCCGCGCGCCTTGCGCTGGGGTATGTCGACAGCGACGACATTCAGGCGCCGCTGCCGCGTCTTCTGTCCGGCCGCGACGGCATGATCCTCATGGCCGCCGGCGCCATCCTGGCCGCTTTCCTGCTTTTTTGAGCCGCCGTTCCCGCCGCCGTCGAAATTTCGCCGTCGATCCGTTGCACTTCTCGCCCGGCGGGGAATTGCGCCCCATGGGGCGGGAACGGAGAGGTCCATGTACAAGATGATCATCGCGGCCATGACGGCCGCCCTACTGGTCGGCTGCACCACTGCCGAACGCGATGCCGCGA
>JBATNB010000069.1:0-4109 GCA_049290135.1 Rhizobiaceae bacterium | reverse complement strand
GGCCGGTTCCGTCGGGGCCCTTGCGCAGCTGCAGCACCCACGGCGCCGACAGGTCCGGGCTGACGACAAGCGGCGGCGGCGTGCCGTAGCGATCGTTGGCCATGGCGGCGGTGGCGCAAAGCAGGCCGGCAATCGCGGCGAGGGAAATCATGGTTTTCATCGACGTACCCTGTACTGATCGTCCAGACCCTGACGCGGCGCGTCAGCAGGGACGGCGCGCAGGGCTTGACCCGATCAATGCCCGCCGATGGAATCGGAATGGTGAATCGCCTTCGATAAAAGGCCGCGCGCGGCTTAAACCTTTTGGTGTGGTTACCGGCCGGTTCACCGATACGGTAAACGCGCCGTCAACGCCGGGCGCGAGCCGGTCAACGGCAGGGAGAAACGCATGGAGCGCGCACCGGACGGGCTGATCGACGATGGCGCGGGCGGGCGCACCTGCTCCTGGCATGGCGGGCTTGCCGACTACCGGCGCTACCATGACACGGAGTGGGGACGGCCGGTGACCGACGATCGCCGGCTGTTCGAGAAGATCTGCCTGGAGGGGTTCCAGTCCGGCCTGTCCTGGCTGACGATCCTGCGCAAGCGCGACAATTTCCGCGCCGCCTTCGCCGGCTTCGACTTCGACATCGTGGCCGGCTTCGGCACCGCCGACATCGAGCGCCTGCTGGCCGACGCCGGCATCGTGCGGCATCGCGGCAAGATCGTGTCCACCATCAACAATGCCGGGCGGGCGCGCGAACTCGTCGCCGAGTTCGGGTCGCTGGCGGCCTATTTCTGGTCGTTCGAGCCGCCGGCCTCGGAGCGGCCCGATCCGGTGACCTGGGCCGCGATCGCCGCCAACCCGGCGACGCCCGCCTCGACGCGCCTGTCGAAGGACCTGAAGAAGCGCGGCTGGAGCTTTGTCGGCCCGACGACGGTCCATGCCTTCATGCAGGCCATGGGCCTCGTCAACGACCATGTGGACGGGTGCCGCTGCCGGGCGGAGATCGAGGCGCTGCGCCTGGCGTTCCGGCGCCCGGCCTGAACGCTACTTGCCGTAGCGCCCGACATGGCCCGAGCCGGCGATGTGCCACAGCAGGTCCTGCCCGTCCTTGATGAGCACGATGCCGGTGAAGCCGCGCGTATCGGGCGTGTGGTCGGGCGCGATCGTGCGCCGGCCGGCGGGAAACAGCGCCACCGTCCGCTGGTTCTGGGTCCAGCAGCCGGCGCCGTGCTGGTCGTTGGCGCCATAGGCGAGGAAGAAGCGGAACGACCCGTCGGGGCGCAGTTCGAACTGCGAGCCGACCTCGGGCACGCCCCGCAGCGTGTAGACGCCGACGACCGACCCGTCGCCCCTGCCGCAATAGGGGCCGAGTTCGCCCGGATTGTCGCCCGCCGCCACGCAGCCGGCGGGCAGGACGAGCAGCAGGAGCGCCAGGCGCGGCAGCGGATTTCCCATGCGTGGGACCTGGGCGCGCTTCGTGACCGGATCATGGCGGCGGCCGCCCTTGCCGCTGTCGCGGGCTTTCGATAGGGAGGGCGCGATCCCCGCGAAGCGAACAGGCCCATGTCCGAAAAGCCGAAAAAACCGCAAAAGCTGAAGGCCCGCCAGCCGCGCGGCTTCGTCGACCGTTCGCCCGCCGACATCCGCGCCACGGATGCCATGATGGCGAAGATTCGCGAGGTCTACGAGCGCTACGGCTTCGATCCGGTGGAGACGCCGATGGTCGAGTACACCGACGCGCTCGGCAAGTTCCTGCCCGATTCCGACCGGCCGAACGAGGGCGTGTTCTCGTTCACCGACGACGACGAGCAGTGGCTGTCGCTGCGCTACGACCTCACCGCGCCGCTCGCCCGCCACGTGGCGGAAAACCTCCAGGAGTTGCAACTGCCCTACCGCACCTACCGGGCCGGATGGGTGTTCCGCAACGAGAAGCCCGGGCCGGGGCGCTTCCGCCAGTTCATGCAGTTCGATGCCGATACGGTGGGTGCGCCGGGCGTGCAGGCCGACGCCGAGATGGCGATGATGATGGCCGACACGATGGAGGCGCTCGGCATTGCGCGCGGCGACTATGTGGTGCGCGTCAACAACCGCAAGGTGCTCGACGGGGTGATGGAGGCGATCGGCGTCACCGACGACAATCAGAAGCTCGCGGTGCTCAGGGCCATCGACAAGCTCGACAAGTTCGGCGTCGAAGGCGTGCGGCAATTGCTCGGCGCCGGCCGAAAGGACGAGAGCGGGGATTTCACCAAGGGCGCGGGGCTGGATGGGGCTGGGACAGACACCCTCCTGGCGTTTTTAACGTCGGAAGTTATCCCACGCACGAGCCATGATCGCGTCATGGTTGGTTGGACCATACAGTGGCCGTCAGACCACAACTTAGGCGACAATCCGCTCAAAACTGAAAAGCTAAGGGAAGGCGTTTCCGAGCTCGGAACCATCAAAAGCTTGATTGAAAGCGCCGGCTACGGCCCCGACCGCATCCGCATCGATCCCTCTGTCGTGCGCGGCCTCGAATACTACACCGGCCCGGTCTATGAGTGCGAACTGACCTTCGAGGTGCCGAACGAGAAGGGCGAAATCGTGCGCTTCGGCTCGGTCGCCGGCGGCGGGCGCTATGACGGGTTGGTCAAGCGCTTCACCGGCCAGGACGTGCCGGCCACCGGCTTTTCCATCGGCGTGTCGCGGCTGATGACGGCGCTGAAGAACCTCGGCAAGCTCGGCGGCGATGACGTCATGGCCCCGGTGCTCGTCACCGTCATGGATCGCGATACCGAAGCGCTCGGCCGCTACCAGCGCTTCACCCAGGCGCTGCGCAACGCCGGCATCCGCGCCGAGATGTTCCAGGGCAACCCGAAGGATTTCGGCCGGCAGCTCAAATATGCCGACCGGCGCGGCTGTCCGCTCGCCATCATCCAGGGGTCGGAGGAAAACGCGCGGGGAATTGTCGTCATCAAGGACCTGATCGAGGGCCGCCGGCAGGCCGAGGCGATTGCCACCAATGCCGAATGGCGCGCCGCGCGCGTGGCGCAGGTGGAAGTCGGCGAGGCCGGGCTGGTCGAAAGGGTCAGGGAAATGCTCGCGGCGCAGGCCGACGGGGCGTAAGCGTCTTCCCCTGCGCCGCGAAGGAACGTCCGGTCAGCGGAAGAACCAGATCGCCGCTCCGGCCCTTCGACAAGCTCAGGGCCACCTCTCCCCGCTTGCGGGAAAAGGTGCCTGAGGCAAAGCCAATGCCGGATGAGGGGCCTGGGCGGAAGCCCCCTCTCCGGCCCTTCGACCAGCTCAGGGCCACCTCTCCCCGCAAGCGGGGCGAGGTTGAAAGGGAGGCGCTGGTTCAACCTCGCCCCGCAATCTGTACAAGGCTGGAGGATAGGCGCTCCTTTAACCTCGCCCCGCCGGGGAGAGGTTGAAGGAGGAGGCGCGCCTTTAACCTCGCCCCGCTTGCGGGGAGAGGTGGCGAGCGCAGCGAGCCGGAGAGGGGTCGCCGCGAAGCGGCAGCGGGGAATGGAACCCTGCATCCGGCCTATGGCGGACCTCTCATGCCTCCGCTTGTGACCTTCCCCTCGTGGTTCGACACGGGACTTCGTCCCGGCTCACCATGAGGGGAAACGGCACCGTCTTCGTCATTCCGGGGCCGCGAAGCGGAACCCGGAATCCATGCCTGAACGTTGGACGCCCTGCCGACGGCGGTAATCGTCCTGGTCGGTCACGGCATGGATTCCGGGTTCGCCGTTCCGGCGCCCCGGAATGACGATGCGACGGGCCGCGCCCCAATACCCCCACCCCTTGCCCCTCCCCACCAGGCGGAGGGGAATCATGCGCCCCTTCAACCTCCCCCTTGTGGGGAGGTCGGAGAGGCGAGGCCAAAGGCCGAAGCCGATCCGGGTGGGGGTAAACGTCCTTGCTGCCCAACCCCCCTTGTGGAAGCCCGAGCGGCCGGGGCGCCGGACACGAATTTCGCGGCCGACGGGATGCACGGGCGAGCGATTTGGGTTATCGGGGGCCGCGCAACACACTCGTCAAGCGGAAGAGAATGGTGGTGAGGACAACGGCTATCTCGCGCAGGCTTCCGGCAGGGGACGCATCGCGATGACCCCGCGGGCGCCCCGCATCGCCAGCGAAGTGG
>JBATNB010000068.1:0-1822 GCA_049290135.1 Rhizobiaceae bacterium | reverse complement strand
GCGCCGACCCAGGCGAATCAGGACCGCGCGACGGATGTCGGGCGAGCCGCGCTCGAAAGCGCTGTGCAAGGGCGCAACGTTGGTTTCAGGTTCCAGCCCCAGCAAGGCGTCGAGCGCCGCTTCGCGGACTTTTTCATCGCCGTCGTTGAGCCGTTCATTGAGCCAACGCGGGATCAGCGGCGACGCTTGCCGCCGTTGCGCCAGTTGCTTGACGGCGTAAAGCCGCAGGTCGGCATGACGGCTGCTCAATGCCGCTTGCAGCACGGCGAGCGGGTTGTCGGTTTCGATTTGCTCCAGCGCAGTCAGCGCCGCTTTGCGCACGCCGGGATTATCGTCGTTCAGTGCTTGGGTGAGGGCCGGACGGCTGCGGCGGCGCTGGGTTTTGCCCAGCCATTGTGCGGCTTCGATCCGCTGTGGGGGGCGAGAATCCTGGATGAGCACGGTGTCCAAGCCCTCTCGCGCTTCATCTTCAGCCAGTTGCGCCAGCGCTTCGAGAGTGGCGGACGAGGAGCGGGTGCTTTTGACTTCATCCAACAGCCGTTGCAAGCGAGAATCCCAGCTTTCGGGATTGCCGGATGGATTGCCGTTTTGATCGACCGCGCTGAGCCAGATGTGCCGTTGTTCGGTGACGGCGACCAGCATTCCGCCGCGCTGCTCCGGCTTGGCTTGCGGCTGGGGGTCAAACAGCGCCAGCGCGCGGGCGGCGCGGCCGATGGGGATGGTGCGCGGCTTGCGGCGCTGATCCAGCGTCCAGATTTTCAGTTCGCCATCTTCGCCCAGCGAGAACAGGCGGCGCGGCAACGGGCGGTTTTGCTCGTCGCTCAGCGCGGCGCTGAACAGCAGACTGCGCACCGGTCCCTGATGAGCGGCGTCACCGCTGCGGTCTTCTTCGTCAATCGCGCCTTCCAGAAAGCAGACCCGGATCGAGCCATCGCCGCAACCGGCCACGATGCGGCCATCGCCGGTGAAAGCGAGGCTGAAAATACCGCGTTCGCCGCAGGGCATGACGCGGGTTTCGGCATCAGCGAGCTTCGCCGGCGGCAGGACGTAAATGGTGTTATCGGCTCCGGCGGCGGCCACGCAGGCACTGGCGGCATCCACCACCACGGCGTGCAAGGGCTGTTCGCTCAAGCGGCGCTGGGCGGTTTCGCGCAGGTGGAGTTTTTCGCCTTTGGTCACAATCTCATGCAGCTTGAGAACGCCGTCCTCGCCGACGCTGACCACTTGGGATCCAAGCGTCGCCAATCCGCGCACTGCGCCGCTGTGGGCGGCTTGCTGGGCGTCCGGGGTTTCACCTTTGCTGTCGGTGCGCCATAGCGCCAACGCGCCATCCGCCGTGCCCGCCAGCAGCAGGCCGTCATCGCTGAACGCCAGCGAGGTGGCGGCGGAGTCCAGCGGTGCGCTGAAACGAGCGGTGAGCTTGGGCAGTTGCAGCAGGTGAACGCTGGATTGGGTGACGCCCGCCGCGTCGCGACGACCTCCCACGGCCAGGAGCTTGCCGCTGGCGGCGACAGCTAATAGGCGTTCAATGTGAGGCGCGTATTGTTTGGCCACGGGGGGTTCCTTTTAGAGAACAATTTCACTTGATGGCAATATCAGAAAAACAAAGTATTCAGATTTAACTTTAAGAATGTCTATCGATTACACCACTGCTTCTCACAGGGAACCCCGTCATTATTTCCATCCATTTTTACATTAGGGCAATTTCGCAAAAAGAAAGTTGCTTCTTCGCACGAGGTCATCTGAGAGCAATGCGTTCGGCCATCACATTTGAAACTTGTGGTTGTTGCTGCTCTGCCGGAAGTTTTTGAGGGGACTACTG
>JBATNB010000067.1:0-1556 GCA_049290135.1 Rhizobiaceae bacterium | reverse complement strand
GAGCACGACGGCGCACAGGCCGAAGGCAAAGCCGGTCGAGACCGCGTCCGCCGCGAGCCCGAACAGCGACGGGGCGACAATCCGCGGGATCCCCGCGATCATCAGCGCGACGGAAAGGCCGGCGGCGCGATTGTGCGGCGTCTCCGCCCCGGCCATGGCGAACAGGCAGGGGCACAGGATGGAAAGCCCCATGCCGGTCATGCCGAAGAAGATGACGTTGGCGGCAAACCCGTCCGCCAGGCCGAGCCCGGCAAAGCCGACAATGGCGACCGAGATGAGAACCAGCATCAGCCGGATTTCGCCGTAGCGGGCCCGCAACCGGTCGCCCGGCAGCCGCACCAGCCCGTTGGCCAGCCCGAAGAACGCCGCGCCGAGCCCGGAAATGGTCGCAAGCGCCGGCGCGGTCTCGGCTAGCAGCTTCGACGACCAGAACAGGGCGGTGATCTCGCAGGCGATCACCAGGCCCGTCGCCAGGCCCATCAGCACCAGCGGACGCGTCGGGCGGGCAATGAACACGCGGCCGCCCTTCCGTTCCGGCAGCGGCCGGTCCCGCACCGACCGATGCACCGCCACGAACGCCGCGAGCAGCGCCAGGGACGCCACCGCCGCCGTCCACGGCGTGCCGTAGCGGGTGGAAAGATAGCTCGAAACCAGCGCGAACACCGCGATGCTCAACGACACGGAGGCGTGGAACATGGTGTAGACCGGGCGCTTCAGGTCGCCTTCGATCGCGCCGCCCTCGGCATTCATGATCACGTCGAGCGCGCCGGTAACGAGCCCGAACGCCGCGATGGCGGCGAAGAACCCGGCAAGCGTGCCGATCGTCAGCACCGCGTAAAGCGCCGCCGTCAACAGCGGCAGGAGGGTGAGGAGAAGCCGGCGGTGCGTGAAATGGCGCGCCAGCAACCCGCCCGCGCTCATCGCCGTCACGCTGGCGATCGCCAGCACGGTAACCGCCATGCCCCAGGTCGAGTTCGTCAGGCCGGCCTGCGCCACCATCTGCGGCGTCGAGCCCGCGAACGAGCCGATTGCCGCGCCGAAGCCGGCGAACACGGCAAGGATCGCCGCGCGCGGCGAATCGGGAATGAACGGCAGGCGCATGAGGAACCCGGAAAGCGGAACCGCCGTGTTCTGGCGACAATTCCGCGCTTCCGCAAGCGCGGGGATTGAACGTTTCGCCGCCAGTCGCGACAATCCCTTGGACCCGCAGGTGAGCACCGATGGCCAATGCCCTTCACGACCGGCTCTTTGCCCCGCAAGCGCGCAATGACGCGCCGTTCCTGTGGCTGCCGGATGGGCGCATCCTCAGTCATTCCGGCTTTTTCGCGCTCACCGGCCGGTTCGCCGCCGCGCTGGCGCAACGTGGTGTCATGGCCGGCGACCGCGTTGCCGCCCAGACCCGGAAATCGGCCGAGGCGCTGGCGCTCTATGCCGCCTGCGTGCGGCTCGGGGCGATCTACCTGCCGCTCAACACCGCCTACACCCCGGCCGAAATCGCCTATTTCGTCAACGATGCCGAGCCGCGCCTGCTGGTCGCCGACCAGGCTGCCCTGGCC
>JBATNB010000066.1:0-3173 GCA_049290135.1 Rhizobiaceae bacterium | reverse complement strand
GTCATGAAGCCAGACCCGCCGCCGATGCCCAGGCCGCCGCCCTCCGAACGCTGGAGCAGCACGGCGCCGACAAGTGCGACGACGATCATGAGGTGAATGACGATGATGACTGTGTCCATGGCAGGCTGGGTTTTCCGGCTGGTGAGATCGGGCGGCTGTCTACACACAAATTGCGGCCAATGAAAGGGCGCATGCGGCGGCGCGACGCACGGGGCTTTCCATCCGCCGCCGGCCCCCCATCTGTCTGCGACCTGAAAACACGACGCGGAGGGATGGATGGCCGGCAAGACCTATCGCCAAATGGTGGCCGAGGCCGTCGGGCGCATCGCCGAGATCGCGCCGTGGGACCTGCCCGACCGGCTGGCCGCCGATCCGTCGCCGATCCTGGTCGACATCCGCGAGCCGGCGGAGTTTTCCGCCGCCCACATCGCCGGGTCCATCAACGTGCCGCGCGGCATCCTGGAATCGGCCGTCGAGTGGGACTATGCCGAGACCGAGCCGGACCTGGCCTCGACGCGCGAGCGCCCGGTCATCCTGGTCTGCCGGTCCGGCAATCGCTCGGCCCTTGCCGCGCTCGTGCTGGCCGAGATGGGATATGGCGACGTCGCCTCGGTGCGGCTCGGCGTCAAGGGCTGGAACGACGCCGACCTGCCGCTGGTCGACGGCGATGGCCGCCCCGTCGACGGCGACGAGGCGATGGCGCGGCTAGAACCGCCGCTTCCACCGGAAAAGCGGGCGCCGAAGCCCGCCTGAGCCCTACATCGAGCGGTAGGACTCGGCGATGCCGAGGAAATCGGCGGCCTTGAGCGAGGCGCCGCCGACCAGCGCGCCATCGACATTGGCGACCGACAGCAGTTCCACCGCGTTCGACGGCTTGACCGAACCGCCATAGAGAATGCGCATCCGCCCGGCCTCGGCGCCGACCTGGCCGGCCAGTTCGGCCCGGATGTGGGCATGCGCCTCGGCGACATCGCCGACCGTCGGCGTCAGCCCGGTGCCGATCGCCCAGACCGGCTCGTAAGCCACGACCGTGTTGCGCGCATTCGCGCTCGCCGGGACCGAACCGCGCACCTGGCGCGTGAGCACGGCGAGCGTGTCGCCGGCCTTGCGCTCCGAAGCGGTCTCGCCGATGCAGATGACCGCCACCAGGCCCTGGCGCCACGCCGCCTCGGCCTTCGCCGCCACATCGGCATCGCTTTCGCCGTGATATTGCCGGCGCTCGGAATGGCCGACGATCACATGCGAAGCGCCGGCGTCCTTCAGCATCTCGGCCGAGATGTCGCCGGTATAGGCGCCCGATTCCCTGGCGTGGCAGTCCTGCCCGCCGGCCCTGACCGGCGTCGAGGCGACGATCTCGGAAGCGCGCTGGAGCAGCGTCGCGGGAACGCAGACCAGCGAATCGACTTCGGTGTCGAGGCCGGTCATGAAGCCGCGGGCGATGGCGCGCAGTTCCCCGAGGCTGTCGCCGGTCCCGTTCATCTTCCAGTTCCCGGCCACAAGCGGGCGAATTCCCGGTGTCATGATGCAAGCTCCTGAGTTCACGAACGGTCCCGCGATAAGCAGGTCAGGCGCACAAAGCAATCGACTTCGCCACGTCGCGGCGCTAGGAGGCTAGCGACAAAATGACGAAACCTCGCGCCTTTTTCGGCGGAACAGGGAACAATCATGCTCGAGGCACTGCGGACCGCGGCGGGAACCTGGGTGGCCAAGGCGCTGCTCGCCATGCTGGTCCTTTCCTTCGCGGTCTGGGGAATCTCGGGGCGCATGCTGGGTAGCTTCGGCGGCACCGATGTCATCACCGCCGGCGGCACCTCCGTCACCATCAACGATTACCGCCTGGCCTACGAGCGCCAGCTTGCCATCTTGTTCCAGCGGCTCGGCCAGCGCCTGACGCGCGAGCAGGCCGACGCGCTCGGCATCGGCGACCAGGTGCTTGCCCAACTCGTCGCCGGCGCCGTGCTCGACGAACAGGCCCGCTCCATGTCGCTCGGCGTCTCGGAAGCCCGGCTCGCCCGGCTGATCGCCGAGGATCCCGCCTTCAAGGGCCTGGACGGCAATTACGACCGCCGCCAGTTCGAGGCCGCGTTGCGCGCCATCGGCATGCGACCGGAGGATTATCTGCGCGACCGCCAGCGCGTGGCGGTCCGCCAGCAGATCGTCGCGGCCGCCACCGACGGCATCGCCACGCCCGACACGTTCCTGCGCGCCGTGGCGCTCTATCGCGGCGAGGACCGCACCATCGACTACGTGCTGCTGCCCAAGAGCCTGGTAGAGCCGGTCGCCGATCCGAGCGACGACGAGATCAAGGCCTGGTTCGAGCAGAACAAGTCCGACTTCGGCGCGCCGGAATACCGCAAGTTCGACTATGTCAAGCTGGAGCCCGCCGACATCGCCGATCCGGCCGCGGTTCCCGAGGCCGACGTGCGCGCCGACTATGACCGGGACAAGGATCGCTACACCACGCCGGAAAAGCGCACGGTCGAGCAATTGGTGTTCCCCGATCGCGCCACGGCCGACGCCGCCGCCGCCGCCATCAAGGCCGGAACCACCTTCGAGGACGTGATCGCCCAGCAGGGCAAGACCGCCGCCGACGTGGCGCTCGGCAGCAAGACGCGCGCCGAAATGGTCGATCCGGCCATTGGCGACGCGGTGTTCGCACTCGCCGAAGGCGGTGTTTCCGATGTGATCGAGGGCCTGTTCGGCCCGGTCCTGCTGCGCGTCACCGGGATCGAGCCGGAGGTGGTGCGCGCGTTCGACGAGGTGAAGGACGAGATCCGCGGCGCGCTGGCGCTGTCGATCGCGGCGTCCGAACTGCTCGACGTGCACGATTCCTACGAGGATGCCCGCGCCGGCGGCGATTCCCTGCGCGAGGCCGCCGAAAAACTGCAGCTGAAGGTGATCGCCGTCGAGGCGGTTGCCCGCACCGGCGAACAGCCCGACGGCTCGGTGCTCTCGACGCTCCCCGAATCCGCCCGCCTGCTCCAGTCGGTCTTCGACAGCGATGTCGGCGTGGAGAACGCGGCGCTGCAGATCGGTTCCGCCGGCTTCGTGTTCTACGAGGTCGCCGGCGTCACCCCGGCCCGCGACCGCGCGCTCGACGAGGTTCGCGCCAGGGCGGTGGAGGCCTGGAAGCTCGATGAAGGGCGCTCGCGCCTGGCGGCCCGGGCCGAGGA